>JAEZXF010000292.1 GCA_023419995.1 Pseudomonadota bacterium
GCACCGTGACGGTGACCGCGCCCAGCGGCGGCCGGCTCGTCATCGAATGGCGCGCCGACGACCATGTCGTCATGACCGGCCCGGCGGAATGGGAGTTCTCCGGCCGCTTCGATCCCGAGACCGGCGCGTGGCAGGCCGACGCCGAGGGCGCGGCATGAGCGAGGCCGGAAACGCCAGGGGCGGCATCGACATCGTCACCTTCGGCTGCCGGCTCAACGCCTACGAATCGGAGGTGATGCGCCGCGAGGCCCATGCCGCCGGCCTCGACGCGCTGCAAGGCGGGGCGATCATCGTCAACACCTGCGCGGTGACCGGCGAGGCGGTGCGGCAGGCCCGCCAGGCCATCCGCAAGGCGCGGCGCGAGAACCCGCAGGCGCGCATCATCGTCACCGGCTGCGCCGCGCAGACCGACCCTTCGGGCTTCGCATCGATGGACGAGGTCGACCTCGTGCTCGGCAACGAGGAGAAGCTGAAGGCGCACAGCTACCGCGCGCTGCCGGATTTCGGCGTCAACCAGTTCGAGAAGGTGCGCGTCAACGACATCATGGAGGTGCGCGAGACCGCCTCCCACATGGTCGACGCGATCGAGGGCCGCGCGCGCGCCTTCGTGCAGGTGCAGAACGGCTGCGACCACCGCTGCACCTTCTGCATCATCCCCTACGGCCGCGGCAACTCGCGCTCGGTGCCGATGGGCGGCGTGGTCGAGCAGGTCAAGCGTCTCGTCGGCAACGGCTATGCCGAAGTGGTGCTGACCGGCGTCGACCTGACCAGCTATGGCGGCGACCTGCCGGGAAGCCCCCGCCTCGGGCGGCTGGTGAGGACGATCCTGCGCCAGGTGCCGGACCTTCGCCGCCTGCGCCTGTCGTCGATCGATTCCATCGAGGCCGACGAGGCGCTGATGGAGGCGCTGGCGACCGAGGCGCGGCTGATGCCGCACCTGCACCTGTCGCTGCAGGCCGGAGACGACATGGTGCTGAAGCGCATGAAGCGCCGGCACCTGCGCGACGATTCGATCCGCTTCTGTGAGGAAGTGCGCCGGCTTCGGCCCGAAATCGTCTTCGGGGCCGACATCATCGCCGGCTTCCCGACCGAGACCGAGGCGATGTTCGAGAACTCGCTCGGGATCGTCGAGGAATGCGGGCTGACGCATCTGCACGTCTTCCCGTTCAGCCCGCGCGAGGGCACGCCGGCGGCGCGCATGCCGCAGGTCGACCGCCGGACCGTCAAGGAGCGGGCGGCGCGGCTGCGCGAGGCGGGCGAGCGCGCCTATCGCCGGCATCTCGACGGCTTGGTCGGCAGCCGCCAGCGCGTGCTGGTCGAGCAGGCCGGCATCGGCCGCACCGAGGGCTTCGTCCTGGCGGCGATCGGCGAAGGCCGTCCGGGCGAGATCGTCGAGGCGGCCGTCTCCGGCCATGACGGCGAGAAGCTCGTCGCCGGACACGGCGCCGTGCAGGCGGCCTGACGCGAGGAACGGCGAGACGATGGCATTCGGCTTCATCAAGAAGATCTTCTCCTTCGGCAAGAACGAGGTCGAGGAAGCAACGGTCGCGGAGGCGCCGCAGCTCCCGGCGCCAGCCGCCCCGGAAACGCTCGCCCCCGCGCCTTCGCCCGCCGAGGCGCCGGTCGCACCCGTGCCGGAACCGTCCGCTCCCGATCTCCCGGCCGCGCCGGACGCCGTTCCTGCGCGCCCGGCCGAGGTGCCGCCCGCGCCCGCGCCGGAACCGTCGGCTCCCGATTTCCCGGCCGAAGTGCCGGACGAGACGCCGGCGCCCGCCGTTCCCGAGATACCCGAGCCGGCTGCACCGGAGATCCTGCCAGGCGAGCCCGCCGCGCCGCAGGAATCTCCGGCGGAGCCGGACGCCGTGCCCCCGCCGGAGCCGGAGATTGCGGTCGCGGTGCCGGTCGCTCCCGAGCCCGAACCTGCCCCGGCCGAGGGTCCGCCCGTGGCCGCCACCGCGCCATCCAGGGTCACGGTGGCCAAGGCGGTGGAGACGAAGATCGAGGCCGCGCCGGCCCCGGCGCCCGCGCCCCAGCCGCGCACGCCGTGGTTCCAGCGGCTCACGCAGGGGCTTTCGCGCTCGTCGCGCGAGTTGAAGGATTCGATCTCCGGCGTCTTCACCCGCCGCAAGCTGGACGACGACACGCTCCAGGACCTGGAGGACGTGCTGATCCGCGCCGACCTCGGCATGGAGACGGCGATCCGCGTCACCGACGCGCTGGCGTCCGGCCGCTACGGCAAGGACATCTCCGACGACGAAGTGCGCACGGTGATGGCGGCCGAGATCGAGAAGGTGCTGACGCCGGTGGCGCTGCCGCTTGAGCTCGACCTTTCGCACAAGCCGCACGTCGTGCTCGTCGTCGGCGTCAACGGCACCGGCAAGACCACGACCATCGGCAAGCTCGCCGCCAAGTTGACGGCCGGCGGGCTGAAGGTGACGCTCGCCGCCGGCGACACCTTCCGCGCCGCGGCCATCGAGCAGCTCAAGATCTGGGGCGAGCGCACCGGCTCGCAGGTGGTGTCGTCAAGGCTCGGCGCCGATGCGGCCGGCCTCGCCTTCGACGCCTACGAGAAGGCGAAGGAAGCCGGCTCCGACGTGCTCATCATCGACACGGCCGGGCGGCTGCAGAACCGGACCGAGCTGATGGCCGAGTTGGAGAAGATCGTGCGGGTGCTCGGCAAGCACGACCCGGAGGCGCCGCACACGGTGCTCCAGACCATCGACGCCACCACCGGCCAGAACGCGCTCGGCCAGGTCGAGATCTTCCGCAACGTCGCCGGCGTCAACGGGTTGGTGATGACCAAGCTCGACGGCACGGCGCGCGGCGGCATCCTCGTCGCCATCGCCGCCAAGCACAAGCTGCCGGTCTATTTCATCGGGGTCGGCGAGCAGATCGACGACCTCGAACCCTTCGCGGCGAAGGACTTCGCGAAAGCCATCGCGGGAGTGAACTGATGAGCGAGCCCGTCTTCGAGCGCGACCCTTCCGACCCCAAGAAGAAGGAGGTCGCCCCCCTGCTCAAGCTGGCGCTGGAGCTCGGGCCGCTGCTCGTCTTCTTCTTCGCCAACGCGCGCGGCGAATGGCTGGTCGAGACATGGCCCGTGCTCGGGGCGTTCGGCGGACCGATCTTCCTCGCCACCGGCCTGTTCATGATCGCGACCGCGATCGCGCTCACCGCCTCGTGGCTGATGACGCGCACGCTGCCGATCATGCCGCTGGTCTCGGGCGTGGTGGTGTTCGTGTTCGGGGCGCTGACGCTGTGGCTTCAGGACGACCTGTTCATCAAGATGAAGCCGACCATCGTCAACTCGCTGTTCGGGGCGGTGCTGCTCGGCGGCCTGTTCTTCGGCAAGGCGCTGCTCGGCTACGTGTTCGAATCCGCCTTCCGGCTCGACGCCGAGGGCTGGCGCAAGCTCACCTTGCGCTGGGGGCTGTTCTGCTTCATCCTCGCCGTCGCCAACGAGGTGGTGTGGCGCAACTTCTCGACCGACTTCTGGGTGG
>JAEZXF010000381.1 GCA_023419995.1 Pseudomonadota bacterium
TTGCGGGGAGAAGGTCCCGGCAGGGGGATGAGGGGCGACTCCACCTGAACCTGAAAGACTCTAGCCCAGCGGCACTGCTTCTCACCAGCCTGCCGGGTCGAGCCCCGCCGCGTCCCTGCCCTCGGCCTGTTATCAAGGAAGACAAAAGCTGCGGCAGCGTCCTCGCGCATACCCTTATGAGGCAAACGGCGAATTCCACTCCTGCCCGCTGGGGAAGCGCACGCGAAGGACGCGGCGGCAGCCCCGCGGCCGAGGGGATCAGCGGCGGCGCTGCTTCTCCATGCCCTGCAGGAACTGGTCGAAGATCGATTCCATGTTCTTCTGATAGTCCTCGCGGCTCTTGGCGCCGGTCTCGAACATGTCGCCGAACAGGTCGTCATAGGGCGTGCGCGGCCGGCCGCTCGGGTTGGTGCGCGGCTCTGCCCCGGGCTTCCTCGCCGTGCGCGGGGCCGGTTCCTCGCGGCGCTGGCCGCCGCCCAGCATCTCCTCGAAGATGCGGCCGAGCGGGTTGTCGCCGTAGGGGTTCTGCGGCGCCTGCTGCCGCTGCGTCTGGGCCTGCCCGCCGCCGAACATGCCCTCGAGGATCTTGCCGAACGGGTTGTCGAACGGGCTCGGCTGCGGCGCTTCCTGCCGCGGCTGGGCCATGGCGGCGCCCTGCTTCATCATCTGCTCGATGATCTCCTGCAACGGGTTGCCCTGCCCGCCGAAGCCGGCGGCGCCGAACTGGCCGGTCGACTGCTTGAACAGCCCGCCCATGATCATGGCGGCGAGCGCCGGAAGCATCTGCTGCAGCGTCTGCTGGGCGATGCCCGTCGCCTGCGCGGCCTGCGCGGCCACCGCCCGCGACAGCTCCTTGGAGCCGAACAGATGGGCGAGGATGCCGTTGCCCTCCTGCATGCCCTGCGGCGAGAACGCCTTGGCGGCGTCCTCGAAGTAGCGGGCGTGCTGGCCGGAGGCGAGCGCGCTGAGGAAGTTGCCGAGGTCATAGGGGTTGGCCACGTTGCGCTTGAGCCCCTGGCTGAAAGCCGGCATCAGCGCGGCGAGCGCCTCCTGCGTCTGCTGCTGCGACAGGCCGAACTGCCTCGCCATCTGGTCGAGGGCGTTGCCGTTCTGGGCGTTGGCGAGCATGTCGAACAGGGGCAGCATGGCGGTCACTCCGGTTGTTGTCGCGCCAGACTAGAACATCGGCGGCCAAAGGGGAATCGCCGCCTTGCGGAGACGCGGGAGCCGCGCGCCCGGAGGGTGCGGCGACCGCCTTCGCGGAGGCTCAGATCTCCGCGCGCTGCGCCGCCTGCTCGTCGCGCTGGCGCTGGACGTCGCGGCGCTTGTTGACGATGGCCGCGGCGAGGACGCCGATGGTGACGACCGCGATGAGCAGCGTGCAGACCGCGTTGATCTCCGGCGTCACGCCGAGGCGCACCTGGCTGTAGATCTTCATCGGCAGGGTGGTCGCACCGGGGCCGGAGGTGAAGCTGGCGATGACGAGATCGTCGAGCGACAGCGTGAAGGCGAGCATCCAGCCGGCGACCACGGCCGGCATGATGACCGGCAGCGTCACCTGGAAGAAGGTGCGCGTCGGCGTCGCGCCGAGGTCCATCGCCGCCTCCTCGAGCGAGCGGTCGAACGAGATCAGCCGCGACTGCACCACCACCGCGACGAAGCACATGGTGAAGGTGATGTGGGCGAGCGTGACCGTCATGAAGCCGCGGTCGAAGCCGACGGCGACGAACAGCAGGAGCAGCGACAGACCGGTGATGACCTCGGGCATGACCAGCGGCGCGAACACCATGCCCGAGAACAGGAAGCGGCCGCGAAAGCGGGTGTAGCGCGTCAGCGCCAGCGCGGCGAGCGTGCCGAGCGCGGTGGCGACGGTGGCCGAGACGAAGGCGACGCGCGCGGTGACCCAGGCCGCGTCGAGCAGGCCCTGGTTGGAGAACAGCGCCACGTACCAGCGTATCGAGAACCCGCCCCAGACGGTGACCAGCCGCGAGGCGTTGAACGAATAGATGACGAGCAGCACGATCGGCAGATAGAGGAAGGCGAAGCCGAGAACGAGCGCGACGATATTGAAGCGGCTGAGTTTTCCCTGCATCGCCGGCCTACCTTCCGCGTTCCTGGGACAGCGCCTGCGACCGCTGGAAGAACATGATCGGCAGCACGAGGATCAGCAGCAGGATGATGGCCACCGCCGAGGCCACCGGCCAGTCGCGGTTGGCGAAGAACTCGTTCCACAGCGTCTTGCCGATCATCAGCGTCTGCGAGCCGCCGAGCAGGTCGGGAATGACGAACTCGCCGACGGCCGGGATGAACACCAGCAGGCAGCCGGCGACGACGCCCGGCAGCGACAGCGGGAAGGTGATCTTCCAGAACGCCGCCGTCGGCGTGCAGCCGAGGTCCTGCGCCGCCTCGATCAGCGAGAAGTCCATCTTCTCCAGCGTTGCGTAGAGCGGCAGCACCATGAACGGCAGGTAGGAATAGACGATGCCGATGAAGATCGCGGTGTGCGTGTTCATGATGAGGAGCGGCGTGTCGATGACGCCGACCCACATCAGGAACTGGTTGAGCAGCCCCTCGGGCTTCAGGATGCCGATCCAGGCGTAGACGCGGATCAGGAACGAGGTCCAGAACGGCAGGATGACCAGCATCAGCAGGATCGGGCGCAGCGCATTCGGCGCCCGCGCCATGGCGTAGGCCAGCGGGTATCCGACGAGGAGCGCCAGGAAGGTCGAGACGGCGGCGATGACCATGCTCGACACGTAGGCGTTGAAGTAGAGCGCATCGTCGAGCAGCCACAGATAGTTGTCGAACGAAAGCTCCCGCAGCGCCTCGAAGAGGCCGGACAGCCCCTCGCCGAGCGAGACGGTGGGCGTGTAGGGCGGCATCGCGATCGCGGTCTGCGACAGCGAGATCTTGAAGACGATGAGGAAGGGAACGAGGAAGAAGAACAGCAACCACAGATAGGGGACGAGGATGACGAAGCGGCTGGCGACCGCCGCGGTCAGCCTCTGGCCCATCCCCTCGCCCTGCCCTGCCGCCGCCGTGGCGTCCGCGTTGTCGATCGTCCGGGCCATCGCCGCCTCCCGCCTAGCGCGTCAGCACGATGCCGGCATCCGGCGCGAAGGAGATCCAGGCGGTGTCGTCCCAGCTCAGCGGATCCTCGACCGTGCGCGAGCTGTTGAGCGCGCTGGCCTTGACTACCTGCCCGTCGGCCAGCTTGACGTGGTAGACGGTCATGTCGCCGAGATAGGCGAGATCCCAGATCGTGCCTTCCATGACGTTGGCGGCGGTGTCGGGACGCTTCGAGGACACCCTGATCTTCTCGGGGCGGACGGCGAAGGCGACGGAGCTGCCGGCGGTGGCGTCGCCGGCGTTCTGGACGCGGATCTGCGCGCCGCTGGCGCCGGTGATGGTGGCGGTGTCGCCGCTGCGCTCGGACACCGTGCCCTCGAGGATGTTCACGTTGCCGACGAAATCGGCGACGAAGCGCGAGGCCGGCGCCTCGTAGACCTCGGCCGGCGTCGCGACCTGCATCACCTTGCCCTTGTCCATGATGGCGATGCGGTCGGCCATGGTCATGGCCTCCTCCTGGTCGTGCGTGACGACGACGAAGGTGAGGCCGAGGTCCTGCTGCAGGTCCATCAGCTCGAACTGGGTCGCCTCGCGCAGCTTCTTGTCGAGCGCGCCGAGCGGCTCGTCGAGCAGCAGCACCTTGGGCCGCTTGGCGACGGAGCGGGCGAGCGCGACGCGCTGGCGCTGACCGCCGGAAAGCTGGTGCGGCTTGCGCTTGGCGAACTGCTCCAGCCGGACGAGCTTCAGCATCTCCTTCACCCGCGCCTCGATGTCGGCCCTGGACATCCCGTCCTGCTTCAGCCCGAAGGCGATGTTGGCCTCCACCGTCATGTGGGGAAACAGCGCGTAGGACTGGAACATCATGTTGACCGGCCGCCGGTAGGGCGGGATGCCGGCCATGTCCTGCCCGTCGAGCAGGATCTGGCCCGAGGTCGGATGCTCGAAGCCGGCCAGCATCCTCAGGAGCGTGCTCTTGCCGCAGCCGGAGGCGCCGAGCAGCGCGAAGAACTCGCGCTCGTAGATGTCGAGCGACAGGTCGTTGACGGCGGTGAAGTCGCCGAACTGCTTGGTGACGTTCCGGAACGAGATGAAGGGCCGCGCCTGCGGGTCGTTCCAGGGCGCAAAGCTCCTGCGGATGCTGCCAAGCGATTTCATGCTGGGTTCCCCGGTTCCAGAACGGCACCCATCCGGGCGGCCGCGCCATCTCTTTGTTTTTATGCAGCTCCGGTGCGTCCTATCGCTTCCCGAACCGCTCCAGCGTCATGCCCGAAAAGGCGGCGCCGGCGGTTCCGCCGGCGCCCTGATGTCGATTACTGGCCGGTGACGATCCGGGTCCAGCTGCGCGTCAGAAGACGCTGGGTACGCGAGTCGTAGGGCTGCACCGTGAACAGGTGCTTCAGCGTCTCCTCGTCCGGGTAGATCGAGGTATCGCCCGTGATCTCCTCGTCGACGAACTCCTGCGAGGCGAGGTTGCCGTTGGCGTAGTAGACGTAGTTCGTCGCCTTGGCGATGACCTCGGGCTCCATGATGAAGTTCAGGAACTCGTGGGCTTCCGCGACGTTCTTGGCGTCGGCGGGAATGGCCATCTGGTCGAACCACAT
>JAEZXF010000402.1 GCA_023419995.1 Pseudomonadota bacterium
GGACGGCGAACTCGTCCGCCTCCGTCTCCTCGTCCTCGACGGCCTTGCCGGCCAGCGGCGTCACCGACTTCGCCCCCCGGTTCCACAGGATGCGATCTTCCTGCGACAGTTTCTTTTCCCGACGCCCGCTCATGCCGCGCCCTCCGCCTCGGCAAGAGCGCGCGGCAGCAGCGCGAAGAAACGCGCCGGATGGCGCACAACCCCGGCGATCTCGCCGGCGGCATCGCCGGAGCCGACGAAGAGATCGCCCCGCGCCGGCCCGACGATGGCCGAGCCGGTGTCCTGCGCGATCATCAGCCGCCGGAACGGCGCGCCGCCGAACGCCGTCAACGACGGCGCGTCGATGAAGAAGGGGGTGGCGAAGGTATGCAGCAGCCGGTCGACCGCCAGCGAGCGGCCCGCCGTCAGCGGCACCTTGGCCGCCGCCACGGGGCCGAGCGCGGGGTCGCGCACGCCGGCCTCGCGGAAGAAGATGTAGGAGCGGTTCCTGTGCAGGATCTCGTCCACGCGGCCGGGATTTTCCGCCAGCCAGGCGCGGATCGACTGCATCGTCACCTCCTCGCGCGGAATCTCGTCTAGTTCGGCCAGCACCCGGCCCGGCCCGGTGAAGGGATGGCCGGACTTCGCGGCATAGGTGACGCGCTTCACCGTGCCGTCGGGCAGCCTGAGCCGCGCCGCGCCCTGCACGTGGACGAAGAAGGCATCGACCTTGTCGGCGAGCCACGCCAGCGGTCTGGCGCGTTCGCCGAGGCCGCCGCCCTCGATGGCGGCACGGTCGTGATACTCGACGACGCCGCTCTCCGTCGCCCGCCCGAACGCGAAGGCCGGATCGAAGCCCGCGGGGCGGTTGCCGTCGTCCACCTTGACCAGGTCGTCCGGCGGGGCGAGGAGCGGCACGACGAAGCGGCCGGCGCGGACCGGCGAAGCCTCGACCTCCGGCTCGTAGAAGCCGGTGACGAAGCCCTCCGCAGCCCCGTCCGGCGCGACGAGAAACGGGGAAAAATGCCGTTCGAAGAAGGCGCGGGCGTCCGTCGTGCCGGAATCGGCCGCAGCGGCCTCGGAGAAGGCCTCATCGAACGCGCCGGCATCGACGCCGAGCACGCCGCTGCGATAGGGAGTCTCGAGGCCATGCAGAGCGCTGCGGCGAAACGCGGCGAGGGCGGCCGCATGGTCATCCCCCTCCCAGCCCGGAATGTCGCCGAAGGACACGGCGCGGAAGAGCGGGGCGACCGGCATCCTGCAGCGAAAGCTCAGTCGTCGGCTTCGGTCGCCACCAGCTTCCAGTTCGGATCGCGAGAGCGGGTGTCGCGCGCGAAGGTCCATACGTCCTTGACCTCGGCGACGGTCTCGGGGTCGCCGTCGATCACCTCGCCGGCCGCGTTGCGGGTGGCGGACACGAGCTGGCTGACGACGCGCAGCGTGACATGCGCCTCGCTGCCCTTCATCTCGGCGTTGACGATCTCGGCCTTGTCGATGCCGACGAAGGAGGACTGGATCTTCTCGTTGCGGCTCTCGCGGTCGGCGATGGCGGCGACGAAGCCGTCATAGACCTCGCGCGACAGGAGGTTCTTCAGCGTGCGGCGGTCGCCGTCGGCATAGGCCATGACGATCATCTCGTAGGCCATCTTGGCGCCCTCGGCGAAGCTCTTCGGCTCGAACGAGGCGTCGGCGTCGCGGATGGCGCGCAGGCCGCGGTTGAGATCGGTGCCGGGCTTGGCGACGGCGTCGATCGCGGCATAGGCGTTCTCGGCCTCGGCGCCGCCCTTGCGGCGCGGCAGCGACACCACGTTCTCGGCGGGCGCGGCCTCGTCCTTGGCCTCGGCGCGGCGCGAGCTGTAGGGATCGAAGGGCGGGCGTTCGTTGCCGGTGCGCCGGCCGAGCACGTTGCGCAGCTGGAAGAAGATCACGATTGCCGCGATCAGGAAGAAGATCGTGCCGAAGTCGAAAAATTCCATCGTGTCCGCCAAACCCTTTCAGCCGGCGGAAGGTTCGCTTCGCCGGCAGCTCTTTTGCATATAGAACGCATCCCGCCATCATTCAAATCAAAGCGACGGCACCCTATCTGGAATCGATGCGGCCCTGCCGTCCCACTTGTCACGGAAACACGCCCTTGCCGCTTCTTCCCCTCGCCCTCGTCGCCCTGCCGCTCATCGAGATCGCCGGATTCGCGCTGGTCGGCAGCCTGGTCGGCGTGCTGCCGACGGTGGCGCTGGCGATCGCCACCACGGTGCTGGGTGCCGTGCTGCTGCGCGTGCAGGGGCTGGGCGCGCTCACCCGCATCCGCGCGACCATGGAGGCGGGCGGAACGCCGGAGCGCGATCTGGTGCACGGGCTGATGATCGCGCTGGCGGGGCTGCTGCTCGTCGTGCCCGGCTTCTTCACCGACGCGCTCGGCCTCCTGCTCTTCCTGCCGCCGGTGCGCGAGCTCGTGTGGCGCTTCCTCAGGTCGCGGATCGTCGTCGTCGACGC
Organism: Pseudomonadota bacterium; assembly: GCA_023419995.1. GTDB lineage: Bacteria > Pseudomonadota > Alphaproteobacteria > Rhizobiales > Rhizobiaceae > Aerobium. Next base: position 2,470 of record JAEZXF010000402.1, read on the forward strand.
CGGATTCCGGCGCGGAACCGCGGGCTTCCGCCGCGACGGCCCGCGCACCATCGACCTCGACACCGATGATTTCTCGCGCAAGGACGGCCCGCCGCCGCGCCGGCCGCTGCTCGACGGCGACGACTGACCGCCGGGAGGCCGCGCTTGTCATGCCCGGCATGCCATGCTAGCGAACCCGACCATCTGACCCCGGCCGGTAGGCTGAAACAGGAGGATTCCGGCCGATGGCCAAGCAACCCGAAGAAACCACCCCGCCGGCCGGCGCGGCCAAGGCCGGCAACGGCGCCCAGCCCTCGCTCAACGTGCTCGCGCAGTATGTGAAGGATCTGTCCTTCGAGAGCCCCGGCGCCCCCAACTCGCTGCGCGCGCGCGACAAGGCCCCCGGCATCAACATCAACGTCAACGTCAATGCGAACCCGCTGTCGCAGACCGAGTACGACGTGACGCTGACGCTCGCCGCCAAGGCGACCGCCGACAGCGAGGTCCTGTTCAACGTCGAGCTGATCTATGGCGGCATCTTCCGCGTCGCCGGCTTCCCGCAGGAGCACATGCTGCCGCTGCTGTTCATCGAGTGCCCGCGGCTGCTGTTCCCGTTCGCGCGCCAGATCATCGCCGATTCGACCCGCAACGGCGGCTTCCCGCCGCTGATGATCGACCCGATCGACTTCGCGCAGATGTTCCAGCAGCGCATGGCCGAGGAGCAGGCCAAGGCGAAGGTCGCGCAGCCGAGCTGAGCGGCGACGCTCCATCGAGACGACGAAAGGCCCGGCATCGACCGGGCCTTTTTCGTGCACGCCGTGCGGATGCTATTCCGCCGCCTCGCTGCGATAGGCCGGGTCGGCCTCGCGCCAGATCGCGTTGTCGCCGATGCCGGCGACAAGCCGGGCATGGGCCTCGACCTCGGCCTCGCTCAGCCTCGGGGCCAGAAGCCGCTCGCGCCGGCGCGCCGGGACCGCGTCGCTTTCGCCGACCGTGACCACCGCCTCGACCTGAACGTCGAGGCTGAACGCCGCCTGCCGGCCGCCGATCAGCTCGATATAGACCTCGGCCAGAAGCTCGGAATCGAGCAGCGCCCCGTGCTTGGCGCGGTGGCTGTTGTCGATGCCGTAGCGGCGGCACAGCGCGTCGAGCGAATTCGGGCCCATCGGGTGCTTGCGGCGGGCGATCGCCAGCGTGTCGACCACCCGGCCCGGATCGACCGGCGGCAGGCCGAGCCGGGCGAACTCGGCATCAAGGAAGCCGATGTCGAAATTGGCGTTGTGCGCCACCAGCATGGCGCCGTCGAGGAAGGCGACGAGGTCCTCGACCAGATCGGGAAAGGTCGGCTTGCCGGCGAGGTCGGCGTCGGAGATGCCGTGCACGGCCTGCGCGTCGGGGTGGACCGGCCGGCCCTGCGGATTGATGTAGAAGTGGATCGTCCTGCCAGTCGGGAAACGGTTGACCAGCTCGACGCCGCCGAACTCGATGATGCGGTCGGCGCGCGCGTCGAGGCCGGTGGTCTCGGTATCGAAGATGATCTCGCGCATCGATTCACTCCTTCAATGACGCGGCGCGCGGCGATGGAATCGGCAGCAGCAGGATGGGCGCGCGGCGGCGGCGGGGCAAGCCCTCCCGGGGCTCAATCCGGGCTTTTCCCGCCCACCTCGGCGATCAGCGCCCTGACGGCGGCGCGGGCGGCCTCAAGCCCTTCGCCGGTATCGATCACGTAGTCCGCCCTGGCGCGCTTCTCGGCGTCGGGCACCTGCCGGGCGAGGATGGCGGCGAACTTCTCCTCGGTCATGCCGGGACGGGCGAGGACCCGCTCGCGCTGCGCCGCGGCCGGCGCGGTGACGACCACCACCCGGTCGACGCGCCCGCGGCCGCCGGTCTCGTAGAGCAGCGGGATGTCGAGCACGGCGAGCGGCGCGCCGGCCGCGCGATGGCGGGCGAGGAAGGCGTCGGCGTCGGCGCGCACCAGCGGATGGACGATCGCCTCGAGGTCGCGCAGGGCGTCGGGCTTGCCGATCACGACCTTCGACAGCCTGTCGCGGTCGACCGCGCCGTCGACGACGGTGCCGGGAAACCGCGCCTCGATCAGCGGCGCGGCGACGCCGGCATAGAGGCGATGGACGGCCTCGTCGGAATCGTGGACCGGCACGCCCTCGTCCATGAACATGCGCGCCGTGGTCGATTTGCCCATGCCGATAGAGCCAGTCAGGCCGAGGACGATCATGCCGTCTTCTCCAGATCGGCGACGATCCGGGCGCGCAGCGCCGGCGTCACCGCAGGCGTCCGGCCGAACCAGCGCGCGAAGCCCGGCGCGGCCTGGTGCAGCAGCATGCCGAGCCCGTCCACCGCCACCAGGCCGCGGCCGCGGGCGGAGGCGAGAAGCGGCGTCTCGAGCGGGACGTAGACGATGTCGTTGACCACCGCGCCCTCCGGCAGGAGCGAGACGTCGAGCGACAGCGCATCCTTGCCAGCCATGCCGAGCGACGAGGTGTTGACGAGGAGGCCGGCATCAGCCGCCAGCTCGCCGACCGCCTCCCAGCCATGGGCCGAGACGCCGGGACCGAACCGGTCCGCCAGATCCTGCGCCCGGATGACGGTGCGGTTGACGATGCGTATGTCGCGGAAGCCCGCCTGCTTCAGCGCGAAGACGATGGCGCGCGCGGCCCCGCCCGCGCCGAGGACGAGCGCCGTGCGCGCCTGCCGCCAGACGGGAGCCTGCTGGTCGAGATTGGCGGTGAAGCCGTGGGCGTCGGTGTTTCCGGCCCACAGGACGCCGTCCTCGAGCCACAGCGTGTTGGCCGCGCCGATCGCCTCGGCGGCCTCGTCGCGCCTGTCGGCGAGGCGGTGGGCGGCCTCCTTGTGCGGGATGGTGACGTTGCCGCCGGCAAAGCCCGACCGCGGAAGGTCGTGCAGGAAGCGGCCGATGTCGTCGGGATGGACGGCGACGCGCTCGTAGCTGCCGGCGATGCCGAGCTCCTCCAGCCAGTAGCCGTGGATCAGCGGCGAGCGCGAATGGGCGATCGGGTAGCCGATGACGAAGGCCTTCGTTGCAGCGGTATCAGCCATCGATGGCTCCCAGTTCGCGCAGCTTCGCTAGGAGCGGCAGGAGCGGCAGGCCGACGATGGTGAAATGGTCGCCCTCGATGCGCTCGAAGAGCTGGATGCCCTCGCCCTCGACCTGATAGGCGCCGACGCTTCCCAGCACCCCGTCGCCGACGCGCGACAGGTGTCGGCCGACGAAGCCGGGATCGAGGGTGCGCATGGTCAGCCGCGCCACCCCGACATGCCGCCACAGCACTTGGCCGTCGCGGGCGAGGACCGCCGCGCTGTTCAAGGCGTGGGTGCGCCCGGAAAGGGCGAGCAGGCGGCGGCGCGCCTCCTCCATGTCGCGGGCCTTGTGCAGCACCGCGTCGCCGAGCGACAGGGTCTGGTCGGCGCCGACGACCAGACGGCCGGGCATCCGTCCCGACACGTCGAGCGCCTTGGCCTCGGCGAGGATCGAGGCGAGGTCCTCAGGCGTGACGCCGGATTCCTCGACGGCGGCCTCGACGGCGCGTTCATCGATGTCCGGGCGCGCCGTCTCGACGGCGACGCCGGCATCCTCCAGCATCCTGCGGCGAAAGGGGCTGGCCGAGGCGAGCACGATTGTTTCCGGCATGGGAACCTCCATGCGGCGCGGTTAGCGCGTCTTGCCGCGCAAGGCAACGATTGCCGCGGCCGTCTCCTCGATCGAGCGGCGGCTGACGTCGATTATCGGCCAGCCGTGCCGGACGCAGATCTGACGCGCGTAGCCGAGCTCCTGCGCGATGACGCTGCGGTCGACATAGGTCTGGGAATCGTAGCCGACGGAGGTGCCGAGCACCCGGTTCTGGCGCACGTGCGAGACCCGCTCGGCCGTTGCCACCAGCCCGACGACGAGCGCACGCTTCGCTTCGACCACGCTTTCCGGGATCGGGACGCCGAGCACGATCGGCACGTTCGCGGTCTTGATGCCGCGATTGGCGAGATAGAAGCTGGTCGGGGTCTTGGAGGTGCGCGAGATGCCGATCAGGATGACGTCGGCATCATCGACGCTCTCGAGCATCTGGCCGTCGTCGTGATCCATGGTGAAGTTCAGCGCGTCGATGCGGCGGAAATAGTCAGCGTCGAGCACGTGTTGCGCGCCGACACGGCGGCCGGCGGGCAGGCCGAGATAGGACTGGAACACGGTCAGCACCGGCTCGAGCACGGAGACGCAGGGCAGGCCCATGGCGGCGCAGCGCTCGTCGATGATCGCCGCGAGGTGCTTGTCGATCACCGTGTAGAGCACGATGCCGGGCGCCTCGTCGATGTCGTCCAGCACCTTCTGGATCTGCTTCTCGGTGCGGATGAGCGGGTAAATGTGCTCGATGGCGCGGGCATCCTTGTACTGCGCCGAGACGGCGCGGCCCGCGGCGAGCAGCGTCTCGCCGGTCGCGTCGGAGATCAGATGCAGGTGGAAGAAACGCTGCTGCTTGTTCACGGGGATGGCTTGTTCACAGAAAGGAGGGGGCCTGTTGGCGGCTGTGGATAGCGGGAACCCGTTCGGGCTTCCGGCGGAGGCGACTGTATCAGACCCCCGTCTGTCCACAATTCATGCCCGACGGGAATTCGATCGGGAGCTGTGGACTAAAACGGGGACGGCCGGACAATGCCGGAGTTCTCCCCATCGAGACTCGTCGTTTTCTGTAAGACAAGTGCATGATTCGACTGGAGAATTTGTCACAGTCCCCGGAGTTTTCCAGAAGCAGGACGACAAGCCTGCGGCGCTTTGCGCGTTGAGCCGGAAGGCAGGAACGGGGACAAGGCGCAATTGCCGATACCAACAGAGTCGTAGAATCAGAAGATTCCTTTAAAAGACTCTTATTTGATTTGAGCCCCCGCTCCGGAGAAGGTGAAGCATGACGGAACGACGCGTCGTCCTCGACGTCCTGAAGGGAGAGACCGTTTTCCCGCCGCCGGTCTGGATGATGCGGCAGGCGGGACGCTATCTCCCCGAATATCGCGCGACGCGCGCCAAGGCGGGTAGCTTCCTCGATCTCTGCTACAACCCCGACTTCGCGGTCGAGGTGACGCTGCAGCCGATCCGTCGCTTCGACTTCGACGCCTCGATCCTGTTCTCCGACATCCTCGTCGTGCCGCACGCGCTCGGCCGCGACCTGCGCTTCGAGGAAGGCCGCGGGCCTCTGATGACGCCGATCGCCGTCGAGGAGGTTGCGGCGCTGCGCGCGGTCGACCGCGACGCGTTTCACGTGAATCTGGAGCCGGTCTACGAGACGGTGCGGCGGCTGCGCGCCGAGCTGCCGGGGAAGACGACGCTGCTCGGCTTCTGCGGCGCGCCGTGGACCGTGGCGACCTACATGATCGCCGGGCACGGCACGCCGGACCAGGCGCCGGCCCGGCTGTTCGGCTTCGCCAACCCGAAGGAGATGGAGGCGCTGCTCGACCTTCTGGCGGAGCGGTCGGCCGACCACCTGATCCGGCAGATCGAGGCGGGCGCCGACGCGGTGCAGATCTTCGATTCGTGGTCCGGCGTCCTCGACGAGGCGAGCTTCGAGGCCTATTGCGTGCGGCCGGTCAGGAAGATGGTCGAGCGGATCAGGGCGGTGTTCCCCGACACGCCGGTCATCGGCTTTCCCAAGGGGGCGGGGTCGCTCTACGACGACTATCGCGGGAAGACCGGCGTGAACGCGCTCGGCCTCGACTGGAGCGTGCCGCTGTCGCAGGCAAGGCGCCTGCAGGAAGGCGGCGCGGTGCAGGGGACGCTCGACCCGCTGCGCCTGCAGGCCGGCGGCCGGGCGCTCGACGACGGTGTCGAGGCGATCCTCGGGGCGCTCTGCGACGGGCCCTTCGTGTTCAATCTCGGCCATGGCGTGACGCCGCAGACGCCGGTCGAGCACGTCGAGAGGATGGTGCGGCTGGTGAGGGAGGCCCGCCGATGAACGGGGATACCGCCCGCAGGGCGGCGGTGCGCGCCGTCGTCGCCCTCGGCCTGACCGCCGCTCTCGTCATGCTCCTGGTCTGGCTCGATCCCAGCGCCTACTACGACTGGATCAAGGCCGTCCACGTCATCGCGGTGATCTCGTGGATGGCGGGCATGCTCTATCTGCCGCGGCTCTTCGTCTATCATGCCGATGCCGAGGTCGGTTCCGAGAAGTCGGAGACCTTCAAGGTGATGGAGCGCAGGCTGCTGAACGCCATCATCAACCCGGCGATGCTGGTGGCGTGGATCCTCGGCCTGTGGCTTGCCTGGGAAGGGTTCGGCTTCTCCGGCGGCTGGCTGCACGCCAAGATCGCCGCGGTGCTCTTGCTGTCGGGCGTCCACGGCTATCTTTCGGGGGCGACGCGCCGGTTCGCCGAGGACCGCAACACCAGGCCGGCGCGGCACTGGCGCATCGTCAACGAGGTGCCGACGGTGCTGATGATCGCGATCGTCATCCTGGTCATCGTCAAGCCGTTCTGAGGGCTGCGGCGATTCACCTCTGGCGGTTTGGCCTTGCGGTTTTGCGGGAGGGGCGGTAAGAGTCGCTTCCTTCCTCCCCGCATGGCGTCGTAATTTCTGTCTCTCGCAGGCGCTCTCCGCGCACACCGCCGCCCCGCGCTTCCCACGTTTTCGCTATTCCAGAGTCCGCAACATGCAGGAAATGAAACTCCAGGAGCTCAAGAGCAAAGGCCCGACCGAGCTGATCGCCTTTGCCGAGTCGCTCGAGGTCGAGAATGCCAGCGTCATGCGCAAGCAGGAGCTGATGTTCGCGATCCTGAAGAAGCTCGCGGCGCAGGACATCGAGATCATCGGCGAGGGCGTGGTCGAGGTGCTGCAGGACGGCTTCGGCTTCCTGCGCTCGGCGAACGCCAACTACCTGCCGGGCCCGGACGACATCTACATCTCGCCGTCGCAGCTGCGCCGCTTCTCGCTGAAGACCGGCGACACGGTCGAGGGGCCGATCCGCAGCCCGAAGGAGGGCGAGCGCTATTTCGCCCTGCTCAAGGTCAACACGATCAATTTCGACGATCCCGAGAAGATCCGCCACAAGATCCACTTCGACAATTTGACGCCGCTCTATCCCAACGAGCGGCTGCGGATGGAGACGGACAATCCGACCGGCAAGGATCTTTCCGCCCGCGTCATCGACCTCGTCGCGCCGCTGGGCAAGGGACAGCGCGGCCTGATCGTCGCGCCGCCTCGCACCGGCAAGACCGTGCTTCTCCAGAACATCGCCCACTCGGTCGCGACCAACCATCCCGAGGCCTATCTCATCGTCCTCCTGATCGACGAGCGCCCCGAGGAGGTGACCGACATGCAGCGCTCGGTGAAGGGCGAGGTCGTGTCCTCGACCTTCGACGAGCCGGCGGTGCGCCACGTCCAGGTGGCCGAGATGGTCATCGAGAAGGCCAAGCGCCTCGTCGAGCACGGCCGCGACGTGGTCATCCTGCTCGATTCGATCACGCGCCTGGGCCGCGCCTACAACACCGTGGTGCCGTCCTCCGGCAAGGTGCTGACCGGCGGCGTCGATGCCAACGCCCTGCAGCGGCCGAAGCGCTTCTTCGGCGCGGCGCGCAACATCGAGGAGGGCGGCTCGCTCACCATCATCGCCACGGCGCTGATCGACACCGGCAGCCGCATGGCCGAGGTCATCTTCGAGGAGTTCAAGGGCACCGGCAACTCCGAGATCGTGCTCGACCGCAAGGTGGCCGACAAGCGCATCTTCCCGGCGATGGACATCCTCAAGTCCGGCACCCGCAAGGAAGACCTGCTGGTGCAGCGCCAGGACTTGCAGAAGATCTTCGTGCTGCGCCGCATCCTGGCGCCGATGGGCACGACGGACGCGATCGAGTTCCTCATCGACAAGCTCAAGCAGACCAAGACCAACTCGGATTTCTTCGATTCGATGAACACCTGACGCGAGGACTGCTTCGCCGGGCGCGGAGCGGTTTGTCCTATCCGGGTCGGCGGAGCAGGCGTTCCAGCGCTGCCGCCCCGCGGATGGGCGGCAGGCACGTCTGGCCCATGCACAGCCATGCGCCGGGCTTCGAGCGGTCGATCACGGTTCCATCCGGCAGATCGAGGGAGCCGGCATCGCGGATCCCCTGCCGAAGGACGATGTCGGTGCGGGCGCGGTCGGGAAAGCGATTCGCCGCCGAAACGAGATCCAGCCCTTCGCCGTCGACGATGACCAGCTTGCGGGCGCGCCGCGCGATCTCGGCGGCGTAGAGGATGCCCGCCTGGCCGTAGCGCTGGTCGGCGATGCGCCGGCAGGCCGCGTCGGCGACGGCGAGCGCCCGTTCGTGCAGGGCCGTGTCCGACGTCGCCATGGCCAGCCGCGTCATGGCTTCGAGCACGAGGCTGGTCGCGGAGGGCGTGGCGTCGTCGACGTCGCCGCGGATGCGCATGGGCACGTCGGCCGCATCGGAAGCCGTCAGATAGTGGCCCGTGCCCTCCTCGTCGCCATGCCACCGGTCGAGCGCGGCCATCCATTCCCGGGCGTCGTCGAGATAATCGCTTTCCTGCGTCGCCTCGAACAACGACACGGCGGCGCCGATCATCGCGGCATGGTCGCTGGAAAGGCCGGGAAACAGCCGCCGGTTGGGCGAGATCGAATGGGGCAGACGGCTTCCTTCCGCCGATTCGGCAACGAAACGAAATGCATTCGCGGCGAGCTCTATCCAGTCGCCGCGCCCGAACTGCCGCCCCGCCCTCGCGAGCGCGGAGATGGTCAGGCCGTTCCAGTCAACCAGAACCTTGTCGTCCCGCCCGGGACGGATGCGGCCCTCACGCGCCTGAAACAGCTGCGATTTCATGGCCTTGATCGCGCCGTCCTCGTCGGCGGAGCCCAGGTCCGGCGCCGCGAGGCGATGGAGGATGGGGTCTCCCTCCCAGTTGGAGGGGGCGGCGAGCTGGTAGGCTTTGAGGAAGCGTTCTGCGCTCGCCTCTCCGAGAATCCCGGCGACCTGTTCCTTGGTCCACAGGTAGAACAGCCCTTCCTCGCCGTCGCTGTCGGCGTCGAGGCTGGAGGCGAAGCCGCCGCCGGCGACGAGCATCTCGCGCGAAAGCCAGCCTATCGTCTCCTCGATTCGGTAGCGAAACAGTTCGTCGCCCGATTCCGCGAAGACCCATCCGGCAAGATCCAGAAGCTGGGCGTTGTCGTAGAGCATCTTCTCGAAATGCGGCACCAGCCACGAATCGTCGGTCGAGTACCGGCACAGGCCGCCGCCGAGGTGATCGTAGATGCCGCCGGCCAGCATGGTCCTCAGGCTGTGGACGACCGCATCGCGGTGGGAGCCGGCATGGTCGAGCAGCCAGCTCAGGCGCAGCACGTTCATCATCGGCGCGTTAGGAAACTTCGGCGCCCCGCGCAGGCCGCCCTTGACCGGGTCGATCGATGATTCGACCGCCTCGGCATAGCTGCGAAACGCATCGTCGGCGACGGCCTGGCCTTGCGCCGCGGGGTCGAGGCGGTTGCGGACGTGGTCGGCCAGGGCGTCGGCGCTGCGGTCGAGCTCGTCCTGCCGCTCTCGCCACGTGCGGGCGACGGCCTCGAGCACCTGCACGAAGCCGGGACGACCGTAGCGGGGCTCCTTGGGAAAGTAGGTTCCGCCCCAGAACGGGCGCGCATCCGGCGTCAGGAACATGGTCAGCGGCCAGCCGCCCTGCTCGCCGGTGGCGGCCAGCGCGGCCATGTAGATCTGGTCGATATCGGGCCTTTCCTCGCGATCGACCTTGATGTTCACGAAAAGCCGGTTCATGACGGCCGCCACGGCGTCGTCCTCGAAGCTTTCATGCGCCATGACGTGGCACCAGTGGCAGGCGGCGTAGCCGACGGAAAGCAGGATGGGCCGCTGCATCTGCTTCGCTTCGTCGAGCGCCGCCGCCGACCAGGGACGCCAGTGAACGGGATTTCCGGCATGCTGCCGCAGATACGGGCTGCTTTCGTCGGCGAGCAGGTTCGAGGCGGGAAGGACGGCCATGGTTCACCTTGGGTTGCAGGGTAAGGTAGAGCGCGAGACATGAGCGGGCAATCACCCTTCAAGGATACGATCTTCGCGCTGTCGACCGGCGGCCTGCCGTCGGGCGTCGCCGTCATCCGCATGTCGGGGCCGCATGTCCGACATGTGCTGGCGGGGCTTGCCGGCCGGCTGCCGCCGGCGCGCCTAGCGACGCTGTGCCGGCTGGTCGACCGCCAGGGCGCCCAGATCGACCGGGGACTGGTGCTGTTCTTTCCGGGTCCGGCGAGCTTCACCGGCGAGGATTGCGGGGAGCTTCACCTGCATGGCGGCCGGGCCGTGGTCGCCGCGATCCTCGCTGCCTTGGGCGGGCAGCCCGGCATGCGCCAGGCCGAGGCGGGCGAGTTCACGCGCCGGGCCTTTCTCAACGGCAAGGTCGACCTGACCGGCGCGGAGGGCCTTGCCGACCTTCTGGCAGCGGAAACAGAGGCGCAGCGCCGGCTGGCGCTGGCGAATGCCGAGGGCGGCCAGAGCGTCCTCTATGCGGGCTGGCGCAGCCGGCTCCTGCACGCGCGGGCCATGATCGAGGCGGAGCTGGACTTTGCCGACGAGGCGGACGTCGGCGCTTCCGCGTCGGGACAGGTCTGGGAGAGCCTCGCCGGGCTGTCACGCGAGATCGGACGGCATATCGAGGGATACGCCGTCGCGGAGATGGTGCGAGAGGGGTTCCGCGTGGCGCTCGTCGGCGCGCCGAACGTTGGAAAGTCCAGCCTCCTCAATGTGTTGGCCAAGCGGGAGGTGGCGATCGTCACCGAGGTGCCGGGTACCACGCGGGACGTGATCGAGGTCGCGCTCGATCTGCACGGGATGAAGGTCCTCGTCACGGACACGGCCGGGATTCGCGAGACGGGTGACAAGGTCGAGCAGATCGGTGTCTCCCGGGCGCGGGATGCGGCGGCGAGAGCCGACCTCGTGCTGCTGCTCGTGGAAGCCGGAAGCCAGGAACCACAGGCCTTCGAACCACCGGCACACGCCGCCTGCTTGCGCGTCGGAACCAAGTCCGATCTGGGTCGCGGCGATGCAGCGGCGTTCGATTTCCTGATTTCTGCCCATACGGGCGAGGGGATCCCAGCACTGCTGGACGAAATCACGACGCAGGCGGCAACGGCCACCAGCGCTGGCGCGAACGTGATGCCGACCCGTCTCAGGCATATCGAGCTGCTCGCACAGGCCCGTGACTGCGTTGCCGCAGCGCTGGACACTAGGGATATAGAGTTGCGAGCGGAAGACCTCAGGCTGGCGAGCGACGCGCTCGGACGAATCAGCGGCGCGATCGATGTCGAGGACTTGCTCGACGTGATCTTTTCCCAGTTCTGCATCGGCAAGTGACTCACGTGAAACACAGTTGGGGCGCAAGGTGCGTGACTCACGTGAAACACGCGACCGGCCGTCCTCCATCCCGTTTCACGTGAAACAGGCTTGACTCGACCCGGCCGCGACGACATCTCTGCCCTCCAATCCAACTGGACCGCATTCATGACCGGAAACTACGATGTCATCGTCATCGGCGGCGGCCACGCCGGCTGCGAGGGCGCCTCGGCGTCGGCGCGTGCCGGCGCGCGCACCGCGCTGGTGACGATGAAGCGCGAGACGATCGGCGTCATGTCGTGCAACCCGGCCATCGGCGGGCTGGGGAAGGGCCATCTCGTCCGCGAGATCGATGCGCTCGACGGCCTGATGGGACGGGTCGCGGATGCGGCGGGCATCCAGTTCCGCCTGCTGAACCGGCGCAAGGGGCCGGCCGTGCGCGGCCCGCGCACCCAGGCGGACCGAAAGCTCTACCGGCTCGCCATGCAGGCGGCGATCGCCGATCAGACGGACCTCGACGTCGTCGAAGGCGAAGTCTTCGATCTCGATATCCGCGACGGCCGCGTTGCCGGCGTCGTGCTGAGCGACGGGCGGACGCTTGGCTGCTCCTCCGTCGTGCTGACCACGGGGACGTTCCTGCGCGGGCTCATCCACATCGGCACCGAGCGGTTCCCGGCCGGACGGATGAACGAAGCCGCTTCCGCCGGCCTGTCGGCGACGATGACGCGGCTCGGATTCTCCCTCGGCCGGTTGAAGACCGGCACGCCGCCGCGCCTCGACGGCCGCACCATCGACTGGGATGCGCTCGACAGCCAGCATGCGGACGAAAGCCCGTTGCCGTTCTCGCTGCTGACCGACCGCATCGCCAACCCGCAAATCGCCTGCGGGGTGACCCGCACCACGGACCGGACCCATGCGGTGATCCGCGCCAATCTCGATCGCTCGGCCCTCTATTCCGGCGCGATCGAGGGGGTGGGGCCGCGCTATTGCCCGTCCATCGAGGACAAGATCGTCAAGTTCGGCGACCGCGAGGGCCACCAGATCTTTCTCGAGCCGGAAGGGCTGGACGACGATACCGTCTATCCCAACGGCATCTCGACGTCACTGCCGCGCGATGCCCAGGAGGCGCTGGTCGCCACGATTCCCGGGCTGGAGAAGGCGCGCATCCTGCAGCCCGGCTATGCGATCGAGTACGACCATGTCGACCCGCGCGAGCTCCAGCCGTCGCTGGAGACGCGACGGATGCCGGGTCTTTTCCTGGCGGGGCAGATCAACGGCACCACCGGATACGAGGAGGCGGCGGCACAGGGCCTGGTCGCCGGGCTGAACGCCGCACGGTTGGTGGCGGGGCAGGAGCCCGTCGTCCTCGGGCGCGGCGATGCCTATATCGGGGTGATGATCGACGATCTTGTCAGCCGTGGCGTCAGCGAGCCCTACCGCATGTTCACCTCGCGGGCCGAGTTCCGGCTTTCCCTGCGTGCCGACAACGCCGACGAGAGGCTTACGCCGAAAGCCATCGCGCTCGGCATCGCCGGACCGGAGCGCATCGCGCGCTTCCGGGAAAGGGAGACGGCATTGGTCCGGGCGCGCGACGCCGCGCAGGCGGTTTCGCTGACGCCGAACGAGGCGGCGCGCCCCCGCCGCAACC
>JAEZXF010000403.1 GCA_023419995.1 Pseudomonadota bacterium
GCGCGCGACAGGGCGGTGACGGCACGGTCGCGTTCGACCGCGACGCCGGCCGCCTCGATCAGCCGCCGCACGATCTGGAAGCCGATGGCGTGGCCCTCGCCGGACACCTCGATGGCGACGCGCACGCCGGGCCCCGCGACCGGGATGCGCGCCCGCATCGCCGCCCCCTCGAGCCGGCCGACGGTGACGCCGGCGCCGGCCAGCGCCTCGGCGTGGCGCTCCAGCACCGGCACCTCGGAATCGTCCTCCGCCACCATCAGCGTCGGGCGGGTCCTGAACAGGTCGCGGAAAAGCCCCTCCTGGGCGAGCGAGCGATAGAGCGCGACGCCGGCGAGCGCGGCCTCCATCATCGGGCCGGGCCGCTTCGAGGCGACAGAGACGGCCCCGTCGGCCGAGCCCGTGGCGCCGGAGGCCGGCGCCACCGCGTCGAGGACGCGCACGGCGTAGCCGGCCCGGCCGAGGAAATAGGCCGCCGAGGCACCGACGATGCCCGCCCCGACCACGATGACCGATTTCGGCCTTCCTGTGCCCATTGCCGCCGCGCGCTTTCCCTGCAAACCTCGACTGCGCGGAATTGTCGGCGCGACCGCCATGCCTGTCGATGCAATAACGTGAGCGGGACTGCGCACGAATTTTGTATGGATCGGCGCGGCGATGGCGCAGAATGCGGGCTGCGCGAGGAAGAAGCGGGACGCCCATGGCAAGGATCAGCCTGACACTGATACAGACGTTCTACGAGGTCGCCTCGAAGGGGTCGTTCTCGGGCGCGGCGCGCGAGCTGAACCTGAGCTACCAGTCGGCGGCGAACCACGTCAGGCGGCTGGAGCAGATCCTCCAGGACAGGCTGATCGAATCCGAGCAGGGCGCCAAGCGCATCGCGCTCACCCCGCGCGGCCGCGCGCTTTACAACCTCCTCCACCCCGAGCTCGACATCATGCTGGCGCGGCTGAGCAAGCTGATGGAGAACCAGCGCTCGGCGCTGCGCGTCGGCATGCCGCAGGCGATCTTCTTCTACCTGTTCCCGCGGGTGCTGAAGACCTTCCGCGAGGAGCGCCCGGACATGGAGATCGCCGCCGCGGAGCGCGACACCGTGCTCGCCGACCTGGTCAAGAACGGCAGCCTCGACGTGTGCCTGTCCGAGCGCTATTTCGGCGACCCCGTGGTGCCGCAGCGCCTGCTCGGCAGCTATCGCCTCAGCCTCGTCTACCCGCGCGAATGGGGCGCGCCGCCGAAGCCGGAGGCCGTGCCCTCCTGGGCCAGGGACCGGCCGTTCATCACCTACGAGCCCGGCCAGACCCTGCGCAACCTCGCCTACGACTTCCTCGGCCGCGACGGCGCCGCCGCCCGGCCCGCCGTCTCGACCTCGGGCTCGTCGAGCGTCAAGCGCTGCGTCGAGGAGGGGCTGGGCTTCGCCATCATTCCGTCGTGGTGCGTCTCCGACGAGGACCGCGACCGCATCGCCAGCGTCAGGCTGACCAACCTGCCCGAGGTGCCGGTCTATTTCGGCAACGCCGAGTTCCTGCGCAACAACCCGAGCGTGCAGGCGCTGTTCGAGACCTGCCGGGCGGAGCTCGTCGGCCGCGTCCTCGACCCGCCCTCGCCGGCCGGAAAGTTCCACGGGTCGTGAGCGCGCCCCGCCGGGGCGGGCGACGGCGAACCTACAAAAAACGGGATAAGTGGGCGTGACTCTCTAGCATTGTCCTCGGGCCGCCCTCGGCTACGCTTTCTGCGACCGACGTTGTCGGGTTGAAGCCGCGCGGCAAGCCGGCGGGGAACATGGGAGATTCTGGAAATGGGCTTTCTTGGAAGGATCATCGCCGGCGCCGCGATCGCGCTCGGCCTGATGAGCGGTGCCGTGCAGGCACAGAGCAAGGTGGACGAGATCAAGGCGCGCGGCGTGCTGCGCATCCCCGGCATCCTCAACGAGGTGCCCTACTTCAACAAGGACCCGCGCACGGGCGAGTGGCAGGGCTTCGTCATCGACATGGCCTCCGACATCGCCAAGATGCTCGACGTCAAGCTCGAGGTGGTCGAGTCGAGCTGGGCCAACGCCATCCTCGACGTGCAGAGCGGCAAGGTCGACCTGGCCTTCGCGGTGACGGCGACGCCGATGCGCGCGCTGTCGATCTCGTTCTCGGCGCCGACCTACTACAACTCCTTCATCATCGTCTCGGCCAAGGAAGAGGTCGAGGGCAAGACCTGGACCGAGCTGAACGACCCGAAATACACCTTCGCCGTCGACCTCGGCTCGGCGCAGGACCTGATCACCCAGCAGTACCTGCCGAAGGCCAACATCCTGCGCTTCAAGACGCGTGACGAGGCGATCGTCGCCGCCGTCACCGGCAAGGCCGACGGCCTCGTCAACACCATGCTGAACGGCCTGGTCATGAGCAAGAAGACGCCCGACCTCGGCCGCGTCATGGTGCCGACGCCGGTCCTGTCGACGCCGTCGGTGGCGGCGGTGAACTACGAGACCGACGAGGTTTGGAAGAGCTTCGTATCGGGCTGGGCGGAATACAACCGCCGCATCGGCAACAACCAGACGTGGATCCTCAAGAGCCTCGAGCCCTTCGGCATCACGCTCGACGACATGCCGGTCGGCTTCGGCTTCGGCGGCTAGGACGGACGAGAGCCGGCGACGCGGCCCATCGCCAGGCGCCCCGCCCCGGGCACGCCACCACCCCAGACCCC
>JAEZXF010000429.1 GCA_023419995.1 Pseudomonadota bacterium
CCCGGCAAGCGTCGCCGCCAGGGCCAGCGCGGCCCATTCGGCTTCGCGCGCGCGGCCGCGCCAGACGACGGAGAGGGCGATCAGCCAGCTCGTGCAGAAGACCGCGCACACCATGGCGAGCAGGCCCGAGACGCCCCAGACCGGCCATGCGCCCTGCGCGATGGAGGCGGCGGCGATGAACGGGCCGACGAGCAGGACGCCCAGCAGCCGCGCCTGGCGCGCACGCTGCGCGCCCGCGACGGCGGGGTGGACGAGACGGTCGCATCCCGCCTTCAGGCCGGCAAGCCAGTCGTCCCGTCTGCCTGTGTTTGCACCCAACTCAACGCACCCTTGACGCGCCCGCTTGGCGGATCGAACTCTTTGTCCGGACCCTCGCATCCGGGATTTAAGGAATGAATAAACGCGGCCCCCGCGGCAGGCTTCAAGGGCCGTCGAACGGGGTTTTCCCCGCCTGAATTTCCCGCAATTTCCGGTCATGGTAAATGGAGGGTAACGGCCGGAAGAGGCGTTCCGCCGCCCTCCCGCGGAGCCGACAAAGCGACAGCCGAACCATCTTTCTGTTTATTTTCAGTGAGTTACACCCAGGCAGCCGCACCGCGTTTTCCTGCGGCATTTGCATCAGAGTGTAGTCGAATCGAGATCTGTAAAACTTGAATCGATTTCGACGAGAATTCGATCTGCTTGCGCAAGCCGTCCTTTGCATGGTCGAGTCGATAAGGAGGGCGGCGGACAGGGGCGAAAGGTCCGCGAGGCATTCGAGGGTGAGGATATGGGTTTCCTGATCAAGTCCGCGTTCTGGCTGTCGCTGGTGCTGCTCGTCATTCCGTTCGGCGGCAAGGACGGCGAGGGCCAGCCGACCATCGGCGCGGTGGAGGCATTCTTCGCCGCCCGCGCCGTGGTGGACGACATGTCGGGCCTGTGCGAGCGCCGGCCCGAGGCCTGCGAGGTCGGCCGTTCGGCGCTGCACACCATCGGCGTCAGGGCGCGCGAGGGCGCCCGCATCGCCTACGGCATGCTCGATGAGCATTTCGGCGAGCAGCCTGCGTCGCTCGACGTCGCGGAAGGCGGCGACCCGATGCACACCGGCTCCGTGCCGGTTCCGCCGGCCCGCGCGGATGCCGCGCAGGAGTGACAGGCGCCGCCGCGTACCCTATATCCAGGCGACATGAGCGCCACCATCGAAACGATCCGCGACGACTTCTCCTTCCTTGAGGACTGGGAAGACCGCTATCGCTACATCATCGAGCTCGGAAGCGAGCTCGCGCCCTACCCCGAAAGCGTGCGCGACGACGCCCACAAGGTTCCGGGCTGCGTCAGCCAGGTCTGGCTCCACACCACCTCCGGCGAAGGTCCCGACCCCGTCATCGTCTTCCTCGGCGATTCGGACGCCCACATCGTGCGCGGGCTGGTCGCCATCGTCCTGGCGCTGTTCTCGGGGCGCAAGGCGTCGGATATCCTGACCACCGACGCCGAGGCCACCCTGCGCGAGCTCGGTCTTGACGAGCACCTTACCCCCCAGCGCGCCAACGGTCTGCGCTCGATGGTGCAGCGCATCCGCCGCGAGGCCCAGGCGGCGCTGTCCCCGGCGGTGCCGACGAACTAGGCTCCGCCCTGGACAGGTTTGCGGCCGTCGGATCTGCTGCTTCAGCGCTCCCAATGGCGCAGTGCGTCCGCCGCGAGGCTCAAGCGACGCTGTCCCCGGCGATGCCGACAAGCCAGGCTCCGTCCTCGACAGGTTTGCGAGTGCCGGATTTCTCGCTTCAGGTTTCGTTTTGAACGGAAGCGGTGACGAAGCGACAGTTGACGGGCTGAGCAATGCAGAACCGGCTCGGTTCTGCCTCCGCAGACGCGAGGGCGCCCATTGTGAACGATCGCGGATCATCCCGAACGCCGTGCACCGTGACCGACGCTCAGGGCATGCCATGCCCGATCCTGCTGTCGGCAGACAACATTCCGACATGGCCATGGCCGTACCCGGATCGGGGCAGGGGCGGGCCACCTCGACCGCCTCACCGCCGACCGTGACTGCGATCCCGATGCCACTCGTGCGGCTATCATTCGCCGACGATGCCGAGGTCGTCATGCCCCCTGACACCGACCTGGCGGGCACCCATCACCTGCGACCACTCGCCTGCAGGACCCGCAACCGCGTTGAACGTCCAGGATGCCGCCTCAAGGGCGGATGGTGCATCGCAACCCGCTACGGCAAGCCCACCAGAAACGTCCTCGCCAGCCTATTCCTCGCTGCCGCCCCATATATGGGTGCAAGTCAGCCCGAACCCTGGCGCCCTGCCGGCGTCCGGCGAAGCGTCGGCCTGTAGTCCTCCGAGCCCCAGTGCAGGATCTCCGGCCGCGACCCGGCTCCTGCCCTCGGCCGCGCCGGCTCGTAGTGGCGCGCCAGCGCGCCGAGCGCTGTCTTCAGCACCACCTTGGCCGAGCGCGCGGGCCAGCGGCGCTCCATCTCGACCTGCTCCAGCCCCTTGAGGAAGCAGCAGACGTCGATCAGCACGCCCGAAAGCTCCGGCCCGACGGCCTCGATCGCCGCCTCGACCCGGCGGCGCGCGCCCAGCGCCGCGTCGGTCAGTTCCGCGATGCCGCCGGCATCGCCGCGCCCGCGACCGGCCGAGCCGACGGCGCCCCAGTTGACGCCGAGGCGAGGTGCGATCCGGCCGCGCGCATAGTCCGCCCTCAGCCTCTTTCCGGCGCGGAACTCCCGCGCGTCGAGGAAGGGGCGGCCGTCCTTGCCCCTGCGGCGGTGAAGCAGCGCGAGCGGCGATTCCGCATGGTTGATCGTCACCGCCTCCCGCCCCGTGCCGGTCTCGATTACAGCGTCGTCGCGTTCCTGCGGCACCGCCTCCAGCGGCGCAACGACCACGGTGGCCGCTTCCAGCGTGGCGCGGCCCGCTGCGGTCAGGCGCAACGCTCCCCTTGCCTCCGCAACCAGCGACAGGTCCTTCATCCTCCCGATAAGCGAGCTCTCGGCACCCAGCGTCCCTCGCCCGCCGCCGTCGAGCAGCACGTGCCCCGACGCCGCCGCGGCCTGGAGCCGCGCATCTCCCTTCGCCAGGAAGCGCAGAACGCGCAGCCCGGCACGGCCCTGCTCCGGCTTCCGCATCGTCTCTCCTTCAGCCCCGCACCGCCCGGATGCCGAACGCCGCGGTGACGACCTGCTCGACCCGCATGACGATGGCCTCGAACTCGCCGTCCTCGCGCAGGTCCTCGATCAGGTGGCAGGCATGGAGGACCGTGGTCCGGTCGCGCCCGAAGCCCTGGCCGACCTCGCGCATGCTCAGCCGCAGCGTCACATGCGCCACGTACATCGCGATCTGGCGCACCCGGCTTACCGCAAGCGCCGAGCGGGCCGGGCTGCGCAACTCCCTGCCGCAGACCCCGAACAGCGCGGCGGCGATGTCGATCACGCCGTCGCAGGCGATGGCGATCCACTCCTCCGGCGGCACCGTCGCCCGCGCCGCGGGAGCCGCATCCGCGTCTCCCTGGCGCAAGGACAGGGCCAGCTCCATCCGGCAGCGCAGCGAGGCCATGCCGGCTGCGGGGTCGGCGGGCGATCGCACAGGGCCGGCAAGCCCGGCCTCCGGCCTGTCCTCGTTCTGTCTTGCTGCCGTCATTCGCACGAACACCCCCTCCATGATAGGAATATGTTCTTTTACCAAAGCAGCGATCGGAAGTGAACAAAATAGGAACATTTTCCCACGCCGGACTCCCTACCGGCTTGCTTTCGCTCGCCTATTTCACGCAGCCCACAGCGAGCCCGGTCCGGTCTTTCCACCTCCGCCCGCGTCGCGCGGATGATCTCCGGACAGCCAACAGCAAGGAGAACACCGTGGCCGGACTACGCGAAGAGGCGCTCGTCTTCAGGCGCAGGAAGAGGCAGGAGATTGAGGAGGCGCGGCAAACCGTAGCGTTCTTCCTCGCCTGCGGCGTCGATCTGGCGGTCGCCGTCGATACCGCGCCCGAGGCCCGCGACCGGTTGCGCCGGAAGCTGGCACGGCTGATCGAGCGGGAGCGCCTGCGCGGTGCGGCACGCCACTGGAGCTACGATCTCAACCGCCACATCGCGCTGAAGCAGGCACTGGACCGCCTCAGCGGCGACGCGGCGCCCTGTTCTGCCGCCGCACGGACAATCCCTGCGCCGCAGGAGATGCAGAGCGAGACCGCCGGCCGGCACCCGCGCCGCAAAACGCGAACGTCCCGCCGCTTCTCCCGAAGCAGCGGGCCGTTTCGACATCTGATCGCACTGCGCCCCGTCAGGCGCGCCTTGGCGCTAGCGCTTGCGGCCGAGGCCGGTCTTCTTCGCCAGCAGCGAGCGCGCGGCCGCGTAGCTCGGCGCGACCATCGGGTAGTTGGGCTCGAGGCCCCACTTCTCGCGGTACTGCTCGGGGGTCAGCCCGTAATGGGTCATCAGGTGCCGCTTGAGCGACTTGAACTTCTTTCCGTCCTCGAGGCAGACGATGTAGTCATCGAAGACCGAACGCTTCGGATTGACGGCCGGCTTCTGCTTCTCGACCGGCGCCTGCTCCGGCACGCTGCCGACACGACCGAGCGCGGTGTGGACCTCTGCGATGAGGTTCGGGAGTTCCGCCGCCGGGACGGGATTGTTGCTGACATAGGCCGAGACAAGATCGGCGGTCAGTTCCAGGAGAATATCCTGATTTCTGGCAGGTGCTTCGTTTGCGTCCATCATTGGGCCCCAATATGTGAATAGGTGGAATGCACGGAGCGATAGTCGCTCCGCCGAAAGCCCGCCGGCACCTTTTCGATGCGCCTTTGATTCGAGCCATCATGGCATACATGGTCCCATTGGTCCGCGAAGTCAATTCAACGAGGACAAATTCCTCAGAAAGACACAATTGTGCCAGTATAGTTTAAACTCTTATTTGGCATCTACGTTACGCAATCTCTTGTTCAATTTTTGAATGAATTTCTCCAGATATACAACCTGTAATTGATAACAGGGGCTTTCGACGGCCTCCTCCGGGTTGAACCCGGTCCAAACGCCCCCTTGCGCGATCACGGACAAGACCGCTAATGCGGGACCCTGCCGGCGACAGGCCGGCGCCCTGAGTTCCCCCGCCAAGGAGTTCGCCCATGTCCCGCGCCGCCCCCTTTCCCGCCCTGCCGGCGCCCCGGACCGAGCGACGGCCGGTCGCGGACGTGCGCCACGGCATCGAGCGCACCGACGACTATGCCTGGCTGCGCGCCGACAACTGGCAGCAGGTGTTCCGCGACCCTGCGGCGCTCGATCCGGCGATCCGCGCGCATCTCGAGGCCGAGAACGCCTACCAGGCCGAGCTGATGGCCGACACGGCCGCGTTGCGCGAACGGCTGTTCCAGGAGATGAAGGGCCGCATCAAGGAAGACGATTCCAGCGTCCCGATGAAGGACGGCGCCTTCGCCTACGGCACCTCCTACCGCACCGGCGGCCAGCATCCCCGCTTCTTCCGCACCCCGCGCGACGGCGGCGCCGAGACGATCCTGATCGACGGCGACGCCGAAGCGGAAGGCAAGGCCTATTTCCGCCTCGGCGGCGCGGATCATTCGTCCGACCACCGGCTGCTGCTGTGGAGCTGCGACGACAAGGGCTCGGAATACTTCACGCTCCGGGTGCGCGACGTCGACACCGGCGCCGACCGCGCCGAGGAGGTTGCGGATACCGGCGGCTCCGGCCAGTGGGATGCGGCCAACGAGGGGTTCTTCTACACCCGCCTCGACGACAACCACCGCCCCTCCCGCATCTTCTACCACCGGTTGGGCGCCGATCCCGCCGACGACCGCCTCGTCTACGAGGAGGTGGACCCCGGCTTCTTCATGGACGTGTCGGGCACGCGCCTCGACGACTGGATCATGATCGGCATCAACGATCACGAGACGAGCGAGTACCGCCTCCTGCCGGCCGACCGGCCGCAGGCGGAGCCCGTGCTCGTCAAGGCGCGCGAGGCGGGCGTGCAGTACGACCTCGAGGCCGGCGGCGACGTCTTCTTCATCCTGACCAATTCGGGCGGTTCCAAGGACTTCCGCATCATGACCGCGCCGGCGAACGACCCGCGCGAGGAGAACTGGACGGAGCTCGTCCCGCACGAGCCGGGCCGGCTGATCCTGTCGATCCTCGCCTTCCGCGACTGGCTGGTCCGGCTGGAGCGCAGGGACGGCCTGCCGCGCATCGTGGTGCGCGAGCGCACGAGCGGCGAGGAGCACGTCATCGCCTTCGACGAGGAGGCCTATTCGCTCGGGCTCGCCGGCTCCTACGAGTACGACACCGACGTCATCCGCTTCTCCTACTCGTCGATGACCACACCGGCGCAGGTCTACGACTACGACATGCGCACGCGCGAGCGCGTCCTTCTGAAGACGCAGGAAGTGCCCTCCGGCCACGACCCGGAAGACTATGTGACGCGCCGGCTCATGGCGCCCGCGCCCGACGGCGAGCTGGTGCCCGTCTCGATCCTCTATCGCAGGGACACGCCGCTCGACGGCAGCGCGCCCTGCCTGCTCTACGGCTACGGCGCCTACGGCATCTCGATACCGGCCTCGTTCAACACCAACTGCCTGTCGCTGGTCGATCGCGGCTTCGTCTACGCCATCGCCCATATCCGCGGCGGCAAGGACAAGGGCTATGCCTGGTACGAGAACGGCAAGTGTGAGAGGAAGACCAACACCTTCGGCGACTTCATCGCCGCCGGCCGCCACCTCGTCGCCCAGGGCTTCACCGCGCACGACAGCATCGTCGCGCAGGGCGGCTCGGCCGGCGGCATGCTGATGGGCGCCGTCACCAACATGGCGCCCGCCGACTTCGCGGGCATCATCGCGGAAGTCCCGTTCGTCGACGTGCTCAACACAATGCTCGACGCCACGCTGCCGCTCACCCCGCCCGAATGGCCCGAATGGGGCAATCCCATCGCTTCCGCAGAAGACTACCGGACGATCGCCGCCTATTCGCCTTACGACAATATTGCCGCGCACGACTATCCGCCGATCC
>JAEZXF010000115.1 GCA_023419995.1 Pseudomonadota bacterium
TCCTTCTCCCCGTTCACGGGGAGAAGGTGGCCCGAAGGGCCGGATGAGGGGCGGCGCGATGCGTGGCGGGAATGCGCGAAGGACGATGAAGGCAAGGGAGCTTCGTCGGGTTGAAAACCAGGCGGAGGACGTACTGTGGAGCGAACTGCGCGGCAGACGACTAAATGGCTATAAGTTCATGCGGCAGATGCCAATTGGTCCGTACTTTGCCGATTTCGCCTGCCGTGAAGCCAATCTTGTGATTGAGGTGGACGGAAGCCAGCATGCGGAACAAAAGCGCGATAGCTTTCGGGACGAGACGATGAACGGGAATGGCTGGTCGATTTTGCGATTTTGGCATGCTGACGTGCTGCGAGGCAGGAAGCAGGTCTTGGAAACGATAGTGGCTGCACTGGACGGCCGACTCCGTCACGAAATGATTTCCGTCGAGATGAAATTCCTGCCTGCTTTCGGGAATGCCGGGCAATGACCGCGAGCGTTGGCACCGCCCCTCATCCGCCCTTCGGGCACCTTCTCCCCGTGAACGGGGAGAAGGAATAGTGGACCTCCTGCGTGACAACGAGCTGATCTACGGCAGGCTGCTTCCCGTCGAGGAGCCGCACCTGATCGAGCGCTACAACAAGGCGCTCAGGGCGTTCGGCCTGCCGCCGACGACGCGGGCGAAGATCTCCATCGACCGCACCGGCTTCTCGCCCGAGATCGCCGAGGACCTCGGCGACATCCACTATCTCGATCCCAACCAGATCAACCGCCGCTTCATCATCCTGACGCCGCAGCAGGTGTCGCTTCCCGTGGTGCACACGGCATTCTCGAACACCTCGCAGCTGCTCTACGAGTTCCTGACGGCCAATGCCCGTGTCATCAACGCGCTGACCATCAAGGACGTGATCTACGGCGAGATCGAGGATTCGGTCACCCGGGTCGAGGACATCGAGGACCTGCTCTCGATCAGCCAGGTCGAGTTCAAGGTGCTGTCGGCCGAGGACGTCACCGGCAAGGCGATCGAGCTCGCGACGCTGGTCGACCGGCTGCGGCAGGAGCCCGACTTCTGGCGCGACACGGCCGCGCTCGAGCACATGGTCGACCTCGCCAGGGTCACCGGCGACATCCGCGAGAACGCGCTGGTTCCCGACCAGGTGATCTTCCGCCACAACGCCTACTGGACCAGCCATTTCGGCGGGCTCTACGTCTTCGTCGATCCGGGCATGACGACGGTGATCTCGGACCCGTCGGCGCCGGGCTTCCGCCGCTCGCGGCCGTGGCAGGTCAGCTACCTCTCGCTGCACGATGCCGAGCGCGTCTACGACTTCCTCGTTTCGACCGGCCGCGTCGAGCTGCCGCGCGCCTCGTGGATCGAGGCGTCGGGCTATCTCGAGCATCGCGCCGAGATGGTGGTGCGCGGGCTGATCCGCAGGGCGGAGCCTGGACGCGACCTGAGCCAGCTCGACCGCGTGTGGCTGCAGACATGGATGCACAACCACGCCGACCTGATCGCGCGCGACGGCACCTTTCCCTTCCTCAACGCGGCCAAGCGCGAGATCGCCCAGCTCGGCCAGATGCGGATGGAGGACGTCGCGCCGCAGAACCGCTTCCTCGTCATCCGCGCGCGGCCCGACCATCCGGACGCCTGGCTGACCAACCGGCTGATCTCGGATTTCGTGCCCGACGATTTCATGGCACGCTACGTGTTCAACAAGCAGGGCTTCTACAAGGACTATCAGGGTTTCGACCCGCAGTGGCGCCGCCATGTTGTCGACACGCTGAAAGACACGTATCTGAAGGACAAGGCGGGCTTCCGCGCGCGGCTCTACGGCCTGAAAGACTGAAAGCGACCTGAACCATGCTCGACCCGATCGTCTCGTTCTTCTCCCGCGTCTTTCAGGTGATCGGCCGCGGCCTCGGCCTGCTGGTCGGCGTGCTCCTGTGGCCCTTCCTGTGGGTCGGCCGCTGGTACACCCGGCGCGGCTGGATCCTGCGCGCCGTGGTCGGCGCGATCCTCCTCGGCATCGTCGGCCTCTACGGCTATTTCTTCTACGTCACCCAGTTCTGGAACAACTTCAATCCCGACTATCCCGCCGAGCTGGTGCAGGCGCGCAGCACCACCGGCGCGGGCGATCCGGTCGGGCAGCAGGCGTCCGGCGGCGCGACCCAGCCGGCGCAGAGCTGCAAGCCGTCGGCGATCGCCGCCATCTCGGCCGACCTCGTCGACTTCAACGTCAACCAGAACGCGTGGATCTCGTCCATGCTGGTCTCCAAGGCCGGGCTGTTCGGCATCGAATGGCGCAACACGCCGTTCTTCGACAACAAGGCCGCGTTCCAGCTCGGCATCAACCAGGTGCTGCGCCGCACGACGACGGAGCTGGTCGACACGCTCGGCCGTGTCCGCGGCACCTCGCAGATCGACCAGAACCTGCAGGACGCGCGCACGGCGATGGCCTGGACCGAGACGGCCTGGTACATCGGCTGGCGCGGCCCGACGCGGCCGACGCCCAGCGTCTACCGCGAGGGCATCGAGAAGCTGCGCGCCTTCAACGCCAGCCTCGAGCGCTGCCAGGCCACCTTCGACGCCCGCGCCGACAACCTGATGCAGTTCCTCGACCGCATGGCCGGCGACATCGGCTCGACCTCGGACATCCTGCGCCAGCGCATCGAACTGTCCGACGCCGGCTGGTTCGACCTCCGGGCCGACGACCGCTTCTGGTTCGCCTACGGCCAGCTCTACGCCTATTACGGCATCCTCGTCGCCACGCGCTCGGACTTCGCCTCGGTCATCGCCGAGCGCAACCTGACCACGCTGTGGACGCGGATGGAGCAGAACCTGCGCTCGTCGCTCAACGTCCAGCCGTGGATCATCTCCAACGGCAACGAGTCGAGCGCGATCTTCCCGTCGCACCTCGCGACCATGGGCTTCAACCTGCTCCAGGTGCGCTCCAATCTGGTGGAAATTCGCTCGGTCCTCGACAGGTAGGCGCGGCCGGGTCTGTCGCATTTCGCGCATCCGGCGACCGTTTCGGGAGCGCGCGGCGCTTCCGTCTGCGGTCTATTTGCCGGAACGACGGTTTTGGGGGAGAGCCATATGGCCGGGTTCAAGTCCGACATCGAGATCGCGCGC
Organism: Pseudomonadota bacterium; assembly: GCA_023419995.1. GTDB lineage: Bacteria > Pseudomonadota > Alphaproteobacteria > Rhizobiales > Rhizobiaceae > Aerobium. The sequence continues at coordinate 3,113 of JAEZXF010000115.1, forward strand.
GCGGCGAAGAAGAAGCCGATCATGGAGATCGGCGCGAAGCTCGGTATCCCGCCCGAGGAGCTGCTGCCCTACGGCCACGACAAGGCCAAGGTATCGGCCGCCTTCATCCGCTCCCTGGCCGACCGGCCGGACGGCAGGCTCATCCTCGTCACCGCGATCAACCCGACGCCGGCGGGAGAGGGCAAGACGACCACGACCGTCGGCCTCGGCGACGGGCTCAACCGGATCGGCCGGCGCGCGGCGATCTGCATCCGCGAGGCCTCGCTCGGCCCCAATTTCGGCATGAAGGGCGGGGCGGCCGGCGGCGGTTACGCGCAGGTGGTGCCGATGGAGGAGATGAACCTCCACTTCACCGGCGACTTCCACGCCATCACCACCGCGCACAACCTGCTTTCGGCGCTGATCGACAACCACATCTACTGGGGCAACGAGCTCGGCATCGACACGCGCCGCATCACGTGGCGACGGGTGATGGACATGAACGACCGGGCGCTGCGCGCGATCGTCTCATCGCTCGGCGGCGTCGCCAACGGCTTTCCGCGCGAGGCGGGCTTCGACATCACCGTCGCCTCCGAGGTGATGGCGATCCTGTGCCTCGCCACCGACCTGCGCGACCTCGAGACCCGTCTCGGCAACATCATCATCGGCTACCGCCGCGACAGGAGCCCGGTCTTCGCCCGCGACCTCAAGGCCGACGGGGCGATGGCGGTGCTGCTCAAGGACGCTATGCAGCCCAACCTCGTCCAGACGCTGGAGAACAATCCCGCCTTCGTCCATGGCGGCCCGTTCGCCAACATCGCCCATGGCTGCAACTCGGTCGCGGCGACGACGACGGCGCTGAAGCTTGCAGACTACGTGGTGACCGAGGCCGGCTTCGGCGCCGACCTCGGCGCGGAGAAGTTCTTCGACATCAAGTGCCGCAAGGCCGGCCTGCATCCAGCCGCCGCCGTCATCGTCGCCACGGTCCGGGCGCTGAAGATGAACGGCGGCGTCAGGAAGGACGATCTCGGCGCCGAGGACGTCGAGGCCGTGGTCGAGGGCTGCGCCAATCTCGGCCGCCACATCGAGAACGTCCGGCAGTTCGGCGTTCCGTGCATCGTGGCGATCAACCATTTTTCCACCGACACCGAGGCCGAGATCGAGGCGGTCAGGGCGTTCGCGGCAGGGCAGGGCATCGAGGCCGTCCTGTGCCGCCACTGGGCCGAGGGCTCGGCCGGCATCGAGGAACTGGCGCACAAGGTCGTCGAGCTCGCCGAGACCGGCCATGCCCAGTTCGCGCCGCTCTATCCCGATGCGATGGGGCTGTTCGAGAAGATCGATACCATCGTCAAGCGCATCTACCGCGGCGCGGAGACGGTTGCCGACAAGGGCGTGCGCGACCAGCTTCGCCAGTGGGAGGCGCAGGGCTACGGCCACCTGCCGGTCTGCATGGCCAAGACGCAGTATTCGTTCTCGACCGATCCGAACCTGCGCGGCGCGCCCACCGGCCACGTCGTCCCGGTGCGCGAGGTGCGCCTCTCGGCGGGGGCGGGCTTCGTCGTGGCGATCTGCGGCGAGATCATGACCATGCCCGGCCTGCCGAAAAGCCCGTCGTCGGAGCGGATCTTCCTCAACGAGCACGGCGAGATCGAAGGGCTTTTCTAGACCGCTTCATCGGTTCGACGAAACGATCCATCGCTTTTTTCCATGCGGTTGCCGACGGAAAGTCGCCGCTTTTCCTGATCTGCTTCAGCCTATGCCGGCGTCCGGCGGCGTCGATTACGTGCGTCGCCGCCGTGGTCTCCGACCTTCATCCCTTCATTCGACGACCGGTGGAATGGTTGACCTGTGTGTTAAATTTCACACAGATCCGGTTGCAAAAAATAGATGATCGAAAAACTCATGTTATAATTCTTGACTCCTTTAATCATGTTTCCTAAACCGCCGAATTATGGCGGAAACAGTCCCCCCGCCGCAATTTTGACGAGATCTAAC
>JAEZXF010000164.1 GCA_023419995.1 Pseudomonadota bacterium
GCCTTCAGCCGTTCGTTCTGCGGGTTGCGGATCGTCTCGTCGGGCAGGCCCTCGACGGCGATGGTGCCCTGGTCGAGGAAGACGACGCGGTCGGCGACGTCGGCGGCGAAGGCCATCTCGTGCGTCACGATCGCCATGGTCATGCCGGCATCGGCCAGGCGGCGGATCACCGCCAGCACCTCGCCGACCAGCTCCGGGTCGAGCGCGCTCGTCACCTCGTCGAGCAGCAGCGCCTCCGGCCGCATGGCGAGCGCCCGCGCGATCGCCACGCGCTGCTTCTGCCCGCCCGACAGATGCGCGGGATAGGCGTCGCGCTTCTCCGCGAGGCCCACCTGGGCGAGGAGGTCGAGCGCCAGCTCCTGCGCCTCGGGCTTCGGCGTCTTGCACACCACGACCGGGCCCTCGGTGACGTTCTCCAGCACGGTCTTGTGCGGGAACAGGTTGAAGTGCTGGAACACCATGCCGACGTGGCGGCGCAGCGTGCCGAAGCCGGTCAGCCCGGCCGCGTCGCGGAACTTGCGCCCCACTCTGTTGCCGCGGAACAGCACGTCGCCGCCGGTGGGCGTCTCCAGCATGTTGAGGCAGCGGATCAGCGTCGACTTGCCCGAGCCGGACGGCCCGATCAGCGCCACCACCTCGCCCTTGCCCAGCGAGAGGTCGACGCCCTTGAGCACCTCGACCGCGCCGTAGGCCTTGCGCACCTTCCTGGCTTCCAGAAGCGCCTCGCCGGCGCCGTCGGTCTTGTCGGCCATGGCCTGCATCTCCCTTTCCATGCTCAGTCGCTCACCCTGAGGCGCTTCTCGATCCAGTCGGCGACCTGCGTCAGCGGCAGGAGGACGGCGATGTAGAGCAGCGCCATCACCGTATAGGATTCGAGCGGCCGGTAGGTCTGGCCGTTGACCACCGCCGCCATGTAGGCGAGGTCGGCCACCGAGATGACCGACACCAGCGAGGTGTTCTTGAACTGGATGACCGACTGGTTGATGAAGGCCGGCAGCATCCGCTTGATTGCCTGCGGCATGACGATGCGGGTCATCGCCTGCGCCGGGCTCATGCCGATGGCGGCGGCGGCCTCGCGCTGGCCCTTGTCGATCGACAGGATGCCGCCGCGGAAGATCTCGGCGTAGAACGCCCCGACATAGAGCGACAGCGTCAGCATCGCCGCGACGCGGTTGTCGATGCTCAGCCCGACCAGCAGCGGGAACGCGTAGTAGAACCACAGGAGTTGCACCAGGAGCGGCGTGCAGCGGAAGATCTCCTGGTAGACGCGGGCGATGACGATGAGGATCTTCCATCCCGACAGCCGCGCCGCGCAGGTGAGGAGTCCGATGACGACGCCGAAGGCGATCGAGCCGGCCGTGTAGACCACCGTCAGCCACAGGCCGTACATGAACAGGTCCCAGTACTGCCAGACGAGGTTGAAATCCCATCGGTACATCGCAATCTCCCGGATGCGGGCACGGACGGCGGCCCGGCCGCGTGGTCCTGCCTTCCCCATTTTTTCAACGGCGGCGGCCTCGCATGGCCCCCGCCGCCCGCTTCTTCTTCCCTTTATCTTCGATTGCGGCGGGTTGCGCCGCAATATCAGGCTTGGCCCCGACCTTAACGCATTTCTTGGAAGAGCGGCGCGCGGGCGCGGAAGCGCTCGAGGATGCCGGCAAGGCGGGTTTCGTTCTGCGGCTCCATCGCCGCCATCGGCGCGCGCATGGCCGCGCCGGCCAGTCCCTCCATCGCCAGCGCCGCCTTGACCGGGCCGGGATTGGCCTCGATGAACATGCCTTCGGCAAGGTCGAACAGGTGCTCGTGCAGCCTGAGCGCCCGGGCCGCGTCGCCGGCATGCCAGGCCGCCACCATCGCCACCACCTCGCGCGGCGCATAGTTGGAGACGACGCTGGTGACGCCGGCGGCACCGGCGGCGAGGAACGGCAGGGTAAGCGCGTCGTCGCCGCAATGGACGACGAAGTCGGCGCCGCAGGCCCTGCGGATGCGCGTCACCCGCTCGACCGAGCCGCCCGCCTCCTTGATCGCGACGATCCCCGGATGCCTGTCCCGCAGCGCCGCGCAGGTCTCCACCGCGATCTCGATGCCGCAGCGGCCGGGCACGCTGTAGAGCACGGTCGGCAGCGCGCTCGCCTCCGCCACCATGGCGTAGTGGCGCAGGAGCCCGGCCTGGGTCGGCTTGTTGTAGTAGGGCGTGACGACGAGCAGCGCGTCGGCGCCGGCCTTCTCGGCGCGGCGCGCCTTCTCGGCGGCCTTGCCGCTGTCGTTGGAGCCCGCGCCGGCCACGACCATCACGCGGCCAGCGGCCAGCGCCACGGTGCGGCGGATCAGCTCCTCGGCCTCGTCGTCGCTCAGCGTCGCCGCCTCGCCGGTGGTGCCGACCGGCACCAGCCCCGCCACGCCGGCCGCGATCTGCCGCTCGACCAGCGCCTCGAAGCTGGCGTGGTCGACCCTGCCGTCCCTGAACGGCGTCACCAGCGCGGTGAACACCCCGTCGAAGCGTCCGGTTTCAGACGTCATGCTGCTACTCCCCTGAAGTGCTGCGGCGTTTCCCGCCTCAATCGATCACGACCTTGGTTTCCGACATCTCGCGGATGGCGATGCGCACGCCCTCGCGGCCCAGGCCGCTGGTCTTGATGCCGCCGAAGGGCACGTGCTCGGCGCGGAAGTCCGGCCCCTCGTTGACCATGATGCCGCCCACCTCCAGCTCGCGCTGGAACTGCCGGATCAGCGCGTGGTCGTTGGTGAACACGCCGGCCTGCAAGCCGTAGGCCCCGGCATTGACCTCCTCGATGGCGCGCGCCGGGTCGGCGAAGGTGCGGATGGCGATCACTGGGCCGAAGGTCTCGTCGGCGATCACCGGCGACTCCGGCTCGATGCCGGCGATCAGCGTCGGCT
>JAEZXF010000173.1 GCA_023419995.1 Pseudomonadota bacterium
CGTTGAAGACGACGTTGACCGCCGCTCCGCCGCCCCCGCCCGCGGCCACGCCCAGCCGCCCGTCGGCGCCGCGCTGGAGCGGCAGGATCGCCTCCGCGCCGGCCTCGCCCATCAGCCCGACCGAGCGCCCCATCGGGAAGTAGGTGGGCGTGGCCACGACGCCGCCCGAGGCGAACGGCATGACGCCGGAGGCGACACCGCCTCTCGCGAAGGGCATCACGCCGCGGAGCAGGCCCGACAGCAGTCCCGAGGTCTGGGTGGCGAGCGGCTGCAGGCCCTGCGACAGGGCCATGCCGGCGAGGTTCATGCCGATGCGGCGCAGCATGTCGTCGAGCGACTTGCCGCTGACGGTCGCGTCCTTCAGCGCTCCCGTGAGCTGGTTGCCGAACGCCGCAGCCAGCTTCTCCAGATTGGCGAGCGCGTCGGCGAACGGCCGCGTATCGGCCTGCAGCCTGATCTCGACCGGTGCCGGATTTTCCGCCATCGCTCACGTCTCCTTGTCGTCGGGGTAGAGGGTCATCAGCGCATCGAGGCTCCGTCGTCCCGGCGGGCCGCCCGCGCCGCCGATGCCGAGGCCGCGCAGCAGATGCGCCATCTCGCGCGGCGTCGCGCTCCAGAAGTCGCGCGGCGCAAGCCGCAGCAGGCCCAGCCCCAGCGCGATCAGATCGTCCCAGGGAAACCGGCGCGCCTCGCCTGCCGCGGCCGTCAAGGGCGGCGGTCCGTCTCACCGCCGGCCTCCTCCGCGGCACCGCCGAAGGTCACGGCCAGCAGCTCGGCCGCGATCGCAGCGAAACCCGCGGCGCCGCCCTCGGCCTTCATCGCCGCGACCTCGTCGTCGCTCACCGCCGCGCCGCCGCCGCGCAGGCCGGCGCCCACCACCCGCATCAGGTCGCGCGCGGAGAGCCTGCCGCCTGAGAAGCGCTCAGCCAGCGCGCCGAGATCGTCCACCGCGAACGCGCTTTCCAGCTCCGCCAGCGCGCCCAGCGTCAGGCACAGGATGCGCTCGCGACCGTCGATCGTCGCGGCGATCTCGCCCCGTCTTCGGTTCGCGGGCATCAGGCGGCCGTGAAGGCAAGGGCGCCGGCCGATTCCAGCGCGATGTCGAACGTCACCTCGCCATCGTGATTGCCGGTATACTCCAGCGCGGTAATCTGGAACGGCCCGCGCACGATGCCGAAATCGGGGATCGCCAGCTCCCAGCCCGCGATCGTGCCGCCGAAGAAGCCGGCGCGGATCAGCGCGTCGGACTGCGCGTCCTTGAAGATGCCGGCCCCGCTCAGCGCCGCCCGCTGCACGCCCGCGCCGGCGAGAAGCTCGCGCCACCGCCCGGCGGAATCCGCGTCGGTCACGTCGACGCTCTCGCTGTTGAAGGCGAGCCGCTTGGTGCGCAGGCCCGCCACGGTGACGAAGCTGCCGTCATTGTCGATCTTCAGGAGAAGATCCTTGCCCTTCTGTGCCACCACAGCGAGCCTCCTTGTGCGCTCGGATTGAAGTTTCAGGCGACCGGCTCGGTCACGGCGCGGAACTGCGCCGTGCCGTGGTGCACGCCGTGGTCGTCGTCGAAGCGGAATTCGCGCGTCTCCTCGCGCAGGTCGATCAGCGCGTGGCCGGCGAGCGCGAGGTCCGCGCCATGCAAGCGCCGGCGGACGATCTCCAGGATCGCGGCGGCTTCCGACCTGCCCCTCGTCCGCGACCACACGTGGACGGTGAAGATGTGCTCGCTCCCGTCCTCGGTCGCGGTGCTCCAGTCGTGGACGGAGGTCCGGCCGAAGGTGAGGTAGGGAAACGGAACGCTCGCCGGCGCGCGGTCGTGGATGCGCGGCTCGCCGCCCAGCGCGGCCACGAGTGCCGCGTCCCCGGCCAGCGCCGCGAACACCGCCTTCTGAAGCTCAACCGTCGCGGCCATCGCGCGTTGCCTCCGTTTTCGGCCGCCGTGGCACGGCAACGGGGCGCGCGGCGTGCCGCTCGCTGCCCTTCGCCCGCCCGGCCTCGATGTCCTCCGCCGCCCGGTGCGCCCGCGCCTTCAGCGCGCGCATCAGCCCGTCCAGCGTCAGTTTCAGCGTCACCTTCATGCGCCCTCCTCCCGCACCCGGCAGACCAGATAGCGTCCCGTCTCGTCCGGGTCGTGGACGGTGACGATCTCGAAGGCGCGCCCCAGCCGCGTGAAGCGCATCCCGCTCGCCACGCCGGGGCGATGGCGCATCGTCACGCGATGCGTCACGCTCTCCAGCGTCTGGTCGGCGCCGAAGCGGCTTGCCGCAGACACCGGCTCGATGCGGGCGAAGAGCGCGGCGACCTCGTTCCAGCTCACGGCATGGCCGCCGGCGCCGTCCGGCGTCGGCGTCGCCGCCTCCAGCACGAGTTCGTGGCGGAACGCGCCGGGGTCGATGAATTCGGCGCGCATCCCTAGAGCCTCCGCGCCCGCCAGGGCCCGATCAGCCGGTCGTAGCCCGCCGGGAAGGACACGGGCTGGTCCTTCGCCCCGAAGCCGGCCCGGAATTCGAACCAGTGCGCGACGAGGGCGAGCATCGCCCGCTTGATGAGGTCAGGAACGTCGGTGCCCGCCTCGCCGAAGCCGGCCGAGAAGTCGATCTCGATGCCGTTCGTCGCGACGCCGGGCGCCGGCGCCTGGAGGAAATGCAGCCGTCCCGGCCTGCTCGCTGCATCGAGGCGATAGGCGCCCGGATCGACCAGGGAAGCCTCGCCGTCCGCGCCATAGACGGTCACCGAAATGATCGTCCGTATCGGGTGCCGGCGCAGGAACACCCGCCCCGACTGCGGCAGCCCGCCGAGGCACAGCCGCCAGCTCTGGTCGATCAGCGCCAGCCCGCACGAGGCCTCGACCTCCTCGCGCGCGGCACGGATCAACCCGGCGATGAGTTCGTCCTCGCTGTCATGGTCGAGGCGCAGCGCCCGCTTCGCCTCGTTCAGCGTGACCGGCTCGGCCGTGGGGTCCACGGTGCGCAGAAGCGTCATGCGAAACCTCGTCTACATCAGGGAACATTGGAAAGGAGACGGCCCCGGCAGGGAGAACCGGGGCCGTCGCGGCACGGCCTGTCTGGCGCAGTCCGGGCGAACGGTGCTTCACACCGCTCGCGGATCCGCCCCGGACGCGGGAGGGGTGCCCGCGCCTACGGCTCGCCGGCCGTGCCGAACTTCATGAGCTTGATCGCGTCGAAGTCCTGGACCCCGCCGCCGACGCGCTTGGTGATGTAGAACAGCACGTAGGGCTTGGCGGAGTACGGATCGCGCAGCACGCGCACGCCCGCGCGGTCGACGACGAGGTAGCCGCGCTGGAAGTCGCCGAAGGCGATCGGGGTCGCGCCGGCGGTGATGTCCGGCATGTCCTCGACCTCGACCAGCGGGAAGCCCATCAGCATGGCGCGCCCGCCCGGGATCGCCGGCGGCTGCCACAGATAGTTGCCGTCGACGTCCTTGAACTTGCGGATCGCCGCCTGCGTCCTGCGGTTCATCACCCAGTGGGCATTCTGGCGGTAGCCCGCCTTCAGCGCGTAGACGATGTCCACCAGCCTGTCGGAGGGGTGCGACGCCGGGAAGGCTCCGTCCACGCCGGTGTCGACGGTGCCGATCTTCCCCCACGTCCAGCTCGTCTCGGCGACCTGGTCGCAGCGGAGGAAGCCGGTCGGCTTGTCGTCGCCGTCGCCGTTGACGAAGGCGGCCGTCTCCTTCTCGGCGAACGCCGTCTCCACCTCGCCGACGATCCACTGATCGAGATCGACCACGGCGTCGTCGAGCAGCGACGGCGTCGCCGCCGGAAGGGCGTAGAGCTCGGCGGTGGGGAACTGGAGCTGGTCGAGCACCGGCGAGCCGGTCCTGGCGCGCGCATCCGTCTCGCCCGTCCAGTTCGCCACCGGTCCGGTCACGGTGAACGGCTTCTTCAGCACCCCGGTCGAGACCTGCCGCACCGCGGCGATGGAGCGGATCGGCGAGATCGCGCCGAGCCGCCTGCCGATCTCGGCCTCGATGGCGTCCGGCACCAGATAGCCGCCGTCCGGGCCCGAGCCGTAGGACATGTCCTTGGTCTCGAGCGAGCGCAGCGCCCGCTCGTCGCCGCTGCGCATGTAGCTCTCAAAGGCCTCCTTGCGCTCCAGCGCGGCGACGGAAAGCCCGTCCTCGCGGAAGAGCGCCGGCCGCGCGCGCTTCAGCGCCAGGCCGTCGAGCACCTGCTTCTGGCGGTCGAGCGCGTCCGAGATGCGGTCGACCTTCTCGGTGGTCAGGACGTCGGCGCCCTTGCGCGCCTCGATCTGGCGCAGGCGGCGGTCGTTCTCCTCGCGGAACGCCTCGAACGCGCCCATGAACTCCTCGAAGCTGTCGGCGAGCGCGGCGTGGTCGGCGCCGGCCGACTTGGTTTCGGGCGCGGGCTGGTGGTTCGTCATGTCGTTCATTCCTCTCGTGCGATTGATCGTGCAGCGTCGCGGATCCTCGCCGCGAGCGCCTCCGGCGTACCCCGCGCGGCGTCCCGCTCGCGCACGAGGCTTGCGAAGCCGCGCGCGATCACGGCGCGGGCCTCCCATCGCGTCAGCTTCGCGTCCCGCGTCAGCCAGCGCTCGAATTCGCGCGTCGTGGGCAGCCTCCGGCCGCCCTTCACGGTCTCGACCCGTGCCTCGGGCAGCATCGGGAAGGTCACGACCGATATTTCCCACAGGTCCGCCTCGAGGATCCGGCGCAGGCCGCCCCTGGCGTCCTTGCGCGCCTTCACCCTGCGGAACCCGATGGAAAGGCCGTCGAGCGCACCGGCGCGCATCAGCTCCAGCACCTCGCGCGCCCGGCCGACGCCGGGCGTCAGCCTGCCGCGCACGTGGAGGCCGCGCGCGTCCTCGGCAATGTCGAGCCACGTGCCGATC
>JAEZXF010000210.1 GCA_023419995.1 Pseudomonadota bacterium
CTGCTGCCCGGCATGTTCGCGCTCCACGACGCGGTGGTGTCGCGGCGGCGCGCGGCGGGCGACGTGCCGTGGAACTGGAATGCAGGGGTGGCCGCGCCGCTCCCGGGATCGGAGGCCTGACAGGCGATGAAAGACGGTGCAATGCAGCCCTACCGGCTGACGCTCGACAGGTTCCTCGACCACGCGGCCAAGTGGCATCCCGATGCGGAGGTGGTGACGGCGCGCGCCGACGGCGGCAACGCCCGGATCGGCTATGCCGGGCTCCGCGAGCGGGCGCTGCGCGTCTCGAGCGTGCTCGCCGGGCTGGGCGTCGCCCCCGGCCAGCGCGTCGCCACGCTCGCCTGGAACAGCCAGGCCCATGTCGAGGCATGGTTCGGCATCATGGGCATGGGCGCGACCTGCCACACGCTCAACCCCCGGCTCACCGCCGACCAGACGGCGGCGATGCTGCGGCAGTCGGAGGCGCAGGTCCTCATCGTCAGCGCCGACCTGCTGCCGCTGGCGCGGGAGATCGCCGGGATGGCGCCGCTGCCGCACATCCTCGCCATCGACGGCGACGCGGCCGGCGCGGGGAACGGCGCAGCCGTCCGGCCGCTCGAGGCGTTGCTGGCCGAGGCGACCCCGGATGCCGCATGGGGCGACTTCGACGAGAACACGGCCTCCGGCCTGTGCTTCACCTCCGGCACCACCGGCCAGCCCAAGGGCGTGACCTACACCCATCGCTCGAGCTACCTCCACACGCTGCGCCTCTTGCAGGCCGACGTGATGGGCATGACGGCGGAGGACACCGTCATGCCGGTGGTGCCGATGTTCCATGCCAATGCCTGGGGCATGCCGTTCGCGGCTCCCGCCGTCGGCGCGAAGCTGGTGCTGCCCGGACGCCAGCTCGACGGGGCGAGCCTTGCCCGACTGATCGCCAGCGAAGGCGTCACCATCGCCTCGGCCGTCCCGACCGTGTGGCTCGGCCTCGTCGAGCATCTGGAGGCCGAGGGCGGCGAGGTGCCGTCGCTGAAGCGCGTGGTCGTCGGCGGCTCGCCGATGCCGCCGGCGCTGATGGAGCGGATCGAGCGGCGGCTCGGCGTCACCGTGCAGACGAGCTGGGGCATGACCGAGCTGTCGCCGCTCGGCACCATCGCGCCGCCGGACCTTGCCCGCCGCGACGCGGCCCTGTCGGGGCGGCCCGCCGTGGGCATCGACCTGCTCCTGACCGACGCCGAGGGCAACGCCCTGCCGCAGCAGCGCGACGTCGAGGGGCACCTGCGCGTGCGCGGCCCGGCGGTCGTCGAGCGCTATCTGGGGCAGGAGGAGCCCGCCACCGACGCCGGGGGCTGGTTCGACACCGGCGACCTCGCCCGCATCGACCGGAAGGGCAATCTCGTCATCACCGGCCGGGCCAAGGACCTGATCAAGTCAGGCGGCGAATGGATCAATCCGGCGCAGATCGAGGCGATCGTCGGCGCGCTGCCGCAGGTGTCGCTCGCCGCCGTCGTCGGCCGCACGGACGCAAGATGGGGCGAGCGGCCGGTGCTGCTGGTCGAGATGCGCAAGGGCGAGGACCTGCCCGACGAGGCGCTTCTGGCGGCCCTGCAGGGCCGGGTCGCCTCGTGGTGGATCCCCGAAGAGGTGGTGCGCCTGCAAAAAATGCCCCTCGCGGCCACCGGCAAGGTGGACAAGCTGCGCCTTCGGTCGCAATACGGGCAGGCGTAACACATCTGCCCGGCCGGCATCGGCGGGCGTCTTGACCCCCGGCACGACGCCGGCACAGGAGGATTGCATGAGGGAAGCCGTCATCGTCAGCACCGCCCGCACGGGCATCGGCAAGGCCTATCGTGGCGCGCTCAACGCGACGAAGTCGCCGACGCTCACCGGCCACGTGCTCGATCATGCGATCCGGCGCGCCGGCATCGAGGCGGGCGAGATCGAGGACTTCGTTCTCGGCACGGTGCTCGGCGCCGGCACGGCGGGCATGAACCTCGCGCGCAACGCCGTGTTCGCGGCCGGCGCGCCCGTGAGCGTGTCGGGCCAGACCATGGACCGCCAGTGCGCCTCCGGCCTGATGGCGATCGCCACCGCGGCCAAGCAGATCATCGTCGACGGCATGGACGTCGTGGCGGCCGGCGGGCAGGAGAACATCTCGGCCGTGCAGGAGCGCTACTTCGCCTGGATCGGCGAGGCGGCCGATCCGAACGTCATCGCCAAGGTGCAGCACGCCTACATGCCGATGCTGCGGACTGCCGAGTTCGTGGCCAAGAAGTACGGCGTCAGCCGCGAGGCGCAGGACGAGTACGCGCTGCAGTCGCAGCAGCGCACCGCCGCCGCGCAGGCCGCCGGCCGGTTCGACGACGAGATCGTGCCGTTCAGCACCACCATGGCGGTGAAGGACAAGGAGACGGGCGCGGTTTCGCAGCAGGCCGTCACCCTCGACCGCGACGAGGGCAACCGCCCGTCGACCACGCTGGAAAGCCTTGCGAGCCTCAATCCGGTCATCGAGGGCGGCGTCATCACCGCCGGCAACGCCAGCCAGCTTTCCGACGGCGCCTCGGCCTGCATCCTCATGGACTCGAAGCTGGCGGAAAAGCGCGGGCTGAAGCCGCTCGGCATCTACCGCGGCATGGCGGTCGCCGGCTGCGCGCCGGAGGAGATGGGCATCGGGCCGGTCTACGCGGTGCCGAAGCTGCTCAAGCAGCACGGCCTCAAGGTCGAGGACATCGGCCTGTGGGAGCTGAATGAAGCCTTCGCCGTGCAGGCGCTCTACTGCCGCGACCATCTCGGCATCGATCCGGCGCTCTACAACGTCAACGGCGGCGGCATCTCCATCGGCCATCCCTACGGCATGACTGGCGCGCGCCTTACCGGCCATGCGCTGATCGAGGGCAGGCGGCGCGGCGCGAAATACGTCGTCGTCACCATGTGCATCGGCGGTGGCATGGGCGCGGCCGGGCTGTTCGAGGTCAACGCCTGACGGGAATGCACACCTTGACAGAGCACAAGACATCCCGGCGCAAGGGTGCCACCAAGGCCGCCCGGCGCGCGGAGATGACCGAGCAGATCCTCGACGCCGCCGAGCTCCTGTTCTCCAGGCACGGGCTCTACGGCGTCACCCTCAAGGACGTGGCTAAGCATGTGGGCGTGCACCACACGCTGATCAACTACTACTTCGAGGACAAGAAGGCGCTGTTCGACACCGTGTTCTCGCGCCGCGCCGTCGTGACCAGCGAACGGCGGATGCGCATGCTGGAGGACTACGAAAAGGCCTCCGGCGGCAAGCCGACGGTGGAAGGCGCGCTGCGCGCCTTCCTCGACACCGACCTCGACCTCTACATCGAGGGCGGCGAGGGCTGGCGCAACTATGCCGCGCTGGCCTCCCAGGTGGCGAACACGCCCGAATGGGGCGCGGAGATGATGGACCAGCACTTCGATCCCGTTGTGCTGCGCCTGATCGGCCTGCTCAGGCAGGCGCTGCCCGGCTGCGCCGACGAGGACATCTTCTGGGGCTACCACTTCGTCACCGGCGCGCTGATGCTGACGCTCGCCCGCACCGGCCGCATCGACAAGCTTTCGGGCGGCCTGTGCCGTTCCGACGACTACGCCGCGGTCAAGGAGCGCATGGCGGACTTCATGGCCGCCGGGTTCCTGTCGATCTGCCGGAAAGGGCAGGCCGCGCAGCCCTGAGCCGGGCGGGACCGGCACCCATCGTAGCTGTTGTCAACCGTCGCCAAGACAAAGAACCGCTTGCGCAAAACTGATTAATTATCTAGTGAGTGAATGGAATGAAAAACAACACCGAAGAGACCGCAATGATCCTGGGAGGGCGTATCGCGATCGTGACGGGAGCCGGCGGCGGGCTGGGACGCTCCCATGCCCTGATGCTGGCGCGGCTCGGCGCGAAGGTCCTCGTCAACGACGTGAGCGGCGACGTCGCTGCCAAGGTGGCGCGCGAGATCGGGGAGGCCGGCGGCGAGGCGGTCGCCTTCGCCGCGTCGGTGACCGACGAGGCGCGCATCGCCGAGATGGCGTCCCTTGCCCGCGAGCGCTGGGGCCGGATCGACATCCTCGTCAACAATGCCGGCATCCTGCGCGACAGGAGCTTCGCCAAGATGACGATCGCGGAATTCCGCGAGGTCGTCGACGTCCATCTGATCGGTTCGGTCGTCTGCACCAAGGCGGTGTGGGAGACGATGCGCGAGCAGCGCTTCGGGCGCATCGTCATGACCACCTCCTCCTCGGGCCTGTTCGGCAATTTCGGGCAGGCGAACTACGGCGCCGCCAAGATGGCGCTGGTCGGGCTGATGCAGACGCTGGCGCTGGAAGGCGAGAAGTACGGCATCAAGGTGAATTGCCTGGCGCCCACCGCGGCCACCGCCATGACGGACGCACTTTTGTCCGGCGACGCCGTCGAACGGCTCTCGCCCGATTTCGTCAGCCCCGGCCTGCTGGCGCTGGTGGGGGACGATGCGCCGACGCGCGCGATCCTGTGCGCGGGCGCGGGCCACTTCGCGCGCTCCAACGTCACGCTCACCCGCGGCATCCACGTCGGGGGCGGCGAGGGAGCGGCCGCGCGCGTCGTCGCGAACTGGGACGAGATCAGCGACCGCACCGGCGAGATCGTGCCGGACTACGGCTTCACGCAGATGGAGCGCGAGCTGGCGAGCGTGCCCGCAGCGGCGGGAAGGAAGGTCGCCAACGGGTAGGCGGCACAAAAGGGCATGGCGGCATTCGGAGGAAGCCGCCGGCCCGAGGCCCGGGCGCC
>JAEZXF010000213.1 GCA_023419995.1 Pseudomonadota bacterium
CCCCCTCTCCCCGCTTGCGGGGAGAGGGTAAGGGTGAGGGGCGGCTTCCATCAAAAGCTGGAACGATCTAGGGTTCGGATTCAATATCACCAATAGATGACGGCTGCTGCGATGAGTGCGGTGGCGAGGAAGTTTCTAGCGAGCTTGTCGTAGCGGGTTGCGACACGCCGCCAGTCCTTGAGGCGGCACCAGAGGCGCTCGCCGAGGTTGCGCGCCTTGTAGGCGGCTCGGTCGTAGGCGATGGATGCTCGGTGGCTCGACGCCGAGGGGATGACGACCTCGGCACCTTGGGCGGTGACGGCGGCGCGGATGGCATTGGTGTCGTAGCCACGATCGGCGATGAGGCGGTCGAAGCGGCCTGCCGCCGCCTCGATCAGGGTGCCGACCATGGTCATCTCATTGATGTTGCCGGCCGACAGCATGATCAGGCGCGGTTTGCCTTGAGCGTCAGTCAGTCCGTGGAGCTTGCTGGTTCGTCCGCCGCGCGAGATGCCAATGGCCTGCGCGAAGGCCCCCCTTTTGCGCCAGCCGCCGAGCGGTGCGCCTTGATGTGGGTGACATCGATGGAAACCGTCCCCACACGCCGCTATGTCCGGTCAGGGCTTCGAATACCCAGCCAAATGCCCTGCCGGCTCCAGCGGTTGAAGCGGTTGTAGACGGTCGTGTACGGCCCATACTCGGGCGGGCAGTCGCGCCAGCGCGCACCAATCTTGAGCATGTGCACGATGCCCCAGATGACCCGGAGTCATCCACACGGTGTGCGCGTTTCCGTCCTCACCGCAGCAAAGGCTCGATCCGAGCCCGTTCCGCATCGCTCAGCCACGTCAATCGCCGCTTCATCAAAGCCTCCGTTCCAACGGAAACCTTGAAGCAGCAAATCCAACCACCCCCAACCCTATTGAGGGCGCAGCCTACGCCCGCTCCAGCGCCACGGCGATGCCCTGGCCGACGCCGATGCACATCGTCGCCAGCGCCCGCTTCGCGCCGCGCTCGCGCAGCTCCAGCGCCGCCGTGCCGGCGATGCGCGCGCCCGACATGCCGAGCGGATGGCCAAGCGCGATGGCGCCGCCGTTCGGGTTCACATGCGCCGCGTCCTCAGGCAAGCCGAGCTGGCGCAGCACGGCGATGCCCTGCGCCGCGAAGGCCTCGTTCAGCTCGACCACGTCGAAATCGCCCGGCGCGATGCCGAGCCGCGCGCAGAGCTTCTGCGTCGCCGGCACCGGGCCGATGCCCATGATGCGTGGCTCGACGCCGGCCACCGCGCCGCCGGCGAAGCGGGCGATCGGCGTCAGCCCGTACTTCTTCACCGCCGCCGCCGAGGCGACGACCAGCGCCGCCGCACCGTCGTTGACGCCCGACGCGTTGCCGGCCGTCACCGTGCCGCCTTCCTTGCGGAACGGGGTCGCGAGCTTCGCCAGCGCCTCGACCGTGGTGCCGGCGCGCGGGTGCTCGTCGGCGTCGACCACGACCGGCTCGCCCTTGCGCTGGGGGATGACGACCGGGACGATCTCCTTCGCCAGCCGGCCGCTCGCCTGCGCGGCGACCGCCTTGTCCTGGCTGCGCACGGCGAAGGCGTCCTGGTCGGCGCGCGACACGCCGAACGCGGCCGCCACGTTCTCGCCGGTCTCGGGCATGGAATCGATGCCGTACTGCCTCTTCATCAGCGGGTTGACGAAGCGCCAGCCGATGGTGGTGTCGTAGATCTCGGCGTTGCGCGAGAACGCCGTGTCGGCTTTGGGCAGCACGAAAGGCGCGCGGCTCATCGATTCCACCCCGCCCGCCACCATCAGCTCGGCCTCGCCGACCATGATCGCGCGGGCGCAGATCGCCAGCGCGTCCATGCCCGAGCCGCACAGGCGGTTGATGGTGCCGCCCGGCACGGCCGCCGGCAGGCCGGCGAGCAGCAGCGCCATGCGCGCGACGTTACGGTTGTCCTCGCCGGCCTGGTTGGCGCAGCCGAGAATGACGTCGTCCACCGCCTCCCAGTCGATGCCGGGATTGCGCTCGACCAGCGCCCGGAGCGGCACGGCGGCGAGATCGTCGGTGCGCACCGCAGAGAGCGCGCCGCCGAAGCGGCCGATCGGCGTGCGGACGTAGTCGCAGATGAAGGCATCACGCATGGGGAAACTCCGGAACGATGAGGTCGGCGACGGGGCCGTCGAGGACGAGCTCCGCGCCGGTGACGGCCTGCAATTCCTCGAGGGAAAGCGAGGGCAGCTTCTCGCGCAGCACGAAGCGGCCGGCGGCGACGTCGACCACGGCGAGGCTGGTGTAGACGCGGGTGACGCAGCCGACGCCGGTAAGCGGCAGCGTGCAGCGGCGCAGGAGCTTCGGCCGGCCTTCCTTCGTCACGTGGTCGGTGACGACGGCGACGCGCCTGGCGCCGTGGACGAGGTCCATCGCGCCGCCCACGGCCGGCACGCCGCCGGGGCCGGTGCTCCAGTTGGCGAGGTCGCCGGTCTCGGCCACCTGGTAGGCGCCGAGGATGGCGACGTCGAGATGGCCGCCGCGCACCATGGCGAAGCTGTCGGCATGGTCGAAGAAGGCCGCGCCGGGCTTCAGCGTCACCGGCTTCTTGCCGGCGTTGACGAGGTCCCAGTCCTCCTCGCCCTCGGGCGGGGCCCTGCCGAAATCGAGGATGCCGTTCTCGGTGTGGAACACGGCCTCGCGGCCGGGCGGCTGGAAGCGCGCCACCATCTCGGGAAAGCCGATGCCGAGATTGACGTAGGCGCCGTCCTCGATGTCCTGCGCGGCGCGCCAGGCGATCTGGGCGTTGGTGAGCTTCTTCATCATGCGTAGGCCGCCCCGGCGCGGATCAGCGCCTCCTCCTGCTGCGGATCGGCGACCGCCACGACGGCATCGATGAAGATGCCGGGCGTGACCACGTGCTCGGGGTCGATGCCGCCGGGCTCGACGATCCGCGCCGCCTGCACCACGGTCGAGGCGGCGGCCATCGCCATCAGCGGCGAGAAGTTGCGCGCCGCCTTGCGGTAGACGAGGTTGCCGTGGCGGTCGGCGCACTCGGCCTTGAGGAAGGCGACGTCGGCCTTGAGCCAGCGCTCCTGCACGTAGGGCCGGCCGTCGAATTCGGCCACCGGCTTGCCGGCGGCCAGCTCGGTGCCGTAGCCGGTGGGCGTGTAGAAGGCGGGAATGCCCGCCCCGCCGGCGCGGATGCGCTCGGCCAGCGTGCCCTGCGGCACCAGCTCCAGCGCGATCGCGCCGGCGAGGTACCTTTCCGTGAAGGCGCGCGGGTCGGACGAGCGCGGGAACGAGCACACCATCTTCGCCACCATGCCGGCGTCGATCATGGCGGCGATGCCGATGCGGCCGTTGCCGGCATTGTTGTTGATGACGGTGAGCCCCGCCGGCGAGCCGGTGCGGCGGAAACGGTCGATCAGCGCATGGATCAGCTCGATCGGCGCGCCCGCGCCGCCGAAGCCCCCGATCATCAGCGCCGCGCCGTCGCCCACGCCGGAAACGGCGGCATCGAGGCTGGCGACCGTCTTGTCCATGAAACCGTCTCCTCCCGCCCTTGCCGGCCGATCCCTCCGGCGACCCCCGCCCCCGCCCGAGACGTCCGGCGGAGCCCGCCGGCCGTTTGGCTTTCTCCGTCAGCGCCTGCTGCCACCGCAGAGGCCCGCGCCTGCCGGCGAACGACGGTCTCCCGCCACTGCGGATCCGGCGTCCTCGCAGGCATTCCGCTCCGCGTTCTTACGCAGCGCGGGCTTTCGCGGCAATCCGGTTTGTGCGATATATGGAATTTGTTCGTATATCGCACATTTGCGTGCATCAGGAAAACAGGCCGGCTCTGCCGGCCAGAGGCGCGAAAGCAGGAGAGAAGGCCGATGGCCATCGCCGACCGCGACATCATGCACGGCCTCGCCAAGGGGCTGGCGGTGATCGAGACCTTCAGCGCCGAGCGGCCGCGACAGGCGATCGCCGGGGTCGCCGCCGCCTCGGGGCTGGACCGGGCGACGGCGCGGCGCTGCCTGCTGACGCTGGCGCAGCTCGGCTATGCCGACTACGACGGCAAGTTCTTCACGCTGACGCCGCGCGTGCTCAGGCTGGGCACCGCCTGCCTCGCCGCCATGCCGCTGCCGCAGCTGGTGCAGCCGCTGCTTGACCGGCTCTCGGACGCGCTGGGCGAAAGCTCCTCGGTCTGCATCCTCGACGGGGCGGAGATCGTCTACGTCGCCCGCGCCGCGCAGCGCAAGGTGATGTCGATCAGCCTGATGGCCGGCTCGCGCCTGCCGGCCTACTGCACCTCGATGGGCCGGGTGCTGCTCGCCGCCATGCCGGAGGAGGACGCCCGCGCCCTCGTCGCCGCCGCGCCGCGACCGGCACGCACCGCGCACACGCTGACCGGCGTCGACGAGATCATGGCGGAACTGGCGCGGGTGCGCGCGCAGGGCTACGCCCTCAACGACCAGGAGGTCGAGATCGGCCTGCGCTCGATCGCCGTCCCGGTGCTGGACGCGCGCGGCGCGCCGGTCGCGGCGATGAATGTCGGCGTCGCCGCCACGCAGGCCGAGCCGCAGGACCTCGTCCGCCTCTACCTCCCCGCCATGCGGGCGGTGCAGGCCGAGCTGCGCGCCATGCTGCGCTAGCGCGTGGCACATGATTGCGGAACCACGGCCGGTTTGACCCGATCGCGACGGCTCCGGGGAAGTTTGTCGCGAGCTTGCCATCGCCTGAGCCTGCAGAAGACTCGCTCACGAGATTGAGCAGGCGGCAGACGCGTGGATCGGCCGATCCATGGACCTTGCGAGCGCGCCGGGTAGGGAATGCCTGCCTGTTCGCCGCGCCGGCTGCCAGTGCTGGCCGAGAGCCTCGTCGCCCAGGCGCGCGCCGCGTTCGACCAGGCCTTCGGCGGCGTGGTGGCGCTGGCGCTGGCGATGCTGCTCGCCACCGCGCTCGCCATCCGCCTGCGCGCGAGGCCGGCGGCCGCGTGAGGCCCCCGCCGGCACGCAAGAAAAAAAACACGGCCCCCGATGCGGAAAATGTCCATCTCGTTCGTCTTAGATGGTAGAGGCGGATACCATACCGTCAGGTTCAAGTTCAGGAGGAGGCCACCGATGACCGCAGACACCCTCGACAGACCCGCGGCGCTGCCGCGCTCGAAACGGCTTAAGGCTGCGACCGGCGAGATCCACGAGGGGCTCGACAGGGCCATCAACGGGCACGAGCCGTTCGCGAGCCGCGACCGCTACGGCCTGTTCGTCAAGGTGCAGCACGCCTTCCACCGCGAGATCGACGCGCTCTACGAGGACCCCGCGCTCGACGCGCTGCTGCCCGACCTCGAGGGCAGGCGCCGCTTCGGCCAGACCGGACAGGACCTCGCCGATCTCGGCATCGAGGTGCCGGCCTTCGCCGACGCCCCGATCTTCGGCCGCGGCGCGCGGGTCGACCTGCCGACGGCGCTGGGCTGGCTCTACGTCGCGGAGGGCTCCAACCTCGGCGCCGCGTTCCTGCTGAAGGAGGCGCAGAAGCTCGGCCTGTCCGAGGCGTGCGGCGCGCGCCACCTCGCCGGCGCGCCCGAGGGACGCGGCCTGCACTGGCGCACCTTCACCGCCGCGCTCGACGCCGTGGCGCTTTCCGAGGAGGACGAGGCGCGCGTCGTCGCCGGCGCGCAGGCCGCCTTCGGCCGCGTCCGCGGCCTGGTGGACCGGACGTTCGGCTGAAC
>JAEZXF010000437.1 GCA_023419995.1 Pseudomonadota bacterium
CAAATCCTCCCTCGCCTTCGACACGATCTATGCCGAGGGCCAGCGACGCTATGTCGAAAGCCTCTCGGCCTATGCGCGCCAGTTCCTGGAGATGACGCAGAAGCCGGACGTCGACCAGATCGACGGCCTCTCGCCCGCCATCTCCATCGAGCAGAAGACGACCTCGAAGAACCCGCGCTCCACCGTCGGCACCGTCACCGAGATCTACGACTATCTGCGTCTCCTGTTCGCACGTGTCGGCGTTCCCTATTCGCCGGCGACAGGGCTCCCCATCGAAAGCCAGACCGTGTCGCAGATGGTCGATCGCGTCATGGAGCTGCCGGAGAGCACGCGGCTCTATCTGCTCGCGCCGATCGCGCGGGGCCGCAAGGGCGAGTTCAAGAAGGAGCTCGCGGAGCTCCTGAAGAAGGGCTTCCAGCGCGTCAAGGTCGACGGCACCTTTTACGAGATCGACGACGCGCCCAAGCTCGACAAAAAATTCAAGCACGACATCGACGTGGTGGTGGACCGCCTCGTGGTGCGCGCCGACATCGCCAAGCGCCTCGCCGATTCGTTCGAGACGGCGCTGAACCTCAGCGAAGAGCAGGTGGCGATCGCGGAATTCGCCGATAAGCCGCTGCCTGCCTCGGAAACCAAGGGCGCCAACAAGTCCAAGAACGAGACCCACGAGCGCATCCTGTTCTCGGAGAAGTTCGCCTGTCCGGTCTCGGGCTTCACCATCCCGGAGATCGAGCCGCGGCTGTTCTCGTTCAACAACCCGTTCGGCGCCTGCTCGGCCTGCGACGGGCTCGGCACCCAGCGCGCCATCGACCCGGACTTGGTGGTGCCCGAGGAGCACGTCTCGCTGCGCGAGGGCGCGGTCGCGCCGTGGGCGAAGTCGACCTCGCCCTATTATCTCCAGACGCTGGAGGCTCTGGGGAAGGTCTACGGCTTCAAGGTCGGCGACCGCTGGCGCGAGCTGCCGGACGAGGCGAAGGGCGCGATCCTGCACGGCACCGGCGAGCGCAAGATCGAGTTCGCCTACGACGACGGCGTGCGCGCCTACAAGACGTCGAAGACCTTCGAGGGCGTGATCCCCAACCTCGAGCGGCGGTGGAAGGAAACCGAGTCGGCGTGGATGCGCGAGGAGATCGAGCGCTTCATGTCGTCCACGCCCTGCCCCGCCTGCAACGGCTACCGGCTGAAGCCCGAGGCGCTGGCGGTCAAGGTCGGCGGCCTGCACATCGGCGAGGTCACCGAGATGTCGATCCGCAAGGCGGACGCGTGGTTCGCCGACCTGCCGGCCCGGCTCAGCGACAAGCAGAACGAGATCGCGGTGCGCATCCTCAAGGAGATCCGCGAGCGCCTCACCTTCCTCAACGACGTCGGCCTCGACTATCTGACGCTGTCGCGCAACTCGGGCACGCTCTCCGGCGGCGAAAGCCAGCGCATCCGGCTTGCCTCGCAGATCGGCTCGGGCCTGACCGGCGTCCTCTACGTGCTCGACGAGCCGTCCATCGGCCTCCATCAGCGCGACAATGCCCGCCTTCTCGACACGCTCAAGCACCTGCGCGACCTCGGCAACACGGTGATCGTGGTCGAGCACGACGAGGATGCGGTGCTGACGGCCGACTACGTCGTCGACATCGGCCCGGCAGCGGGCGTGCATGGCGGCCAGGTGATCGCCAGGGGCACACCGGCCGAGGTCATGGCCAATCCCAACTCGCTGACGGGCCAGTATCTTTCCGGCGCGCTCGGGATCGCCGTGCCGGCCGAACGGCGCAAGGGCAAGAAGGGCAAGCGCATCAGGGTCGTCGGCGCGCGCGGCAACAACCTGAAGGACGTGACGGCGGAGATCCCGCTCGGCACCTTCACCGCCGTGACCGGCGTATCGGGCGGCGGCAAGTCGACCTTCCTGATCGAGACGCTCTACAAGGCGGCGTCGCGCCGCATCATGGGATCGCGCGAGCATCCCGCCCCGCACGACCGCATCGAGGGGCTGGAGTTCATCGACAAGGTGATCGACATCGACCAGAGCCCGATCGGGCGCACGCCGCGCTCCAACCCGGCGACCTATACCGGCGCGTTCACGCCGATCCGCGACTGGTTCGCCGGCCTGCCGGAGGCGAAGGCGCGCGGCTACCAGCCGGGACGGTTCTCGTTCAACGTCAAGGGCGGCCGCTGCGAGGCGTGCCAGGGCGACGGCGTCATCAAGATCGAGATGCACTTCCTGCCCGACGTCTACGTCACCTGCGACGTCTGCCACGGCAAGCGCTACAACCGCGAGACGCTCGAGGTCCTGTTCAAGGGCAAGTCGATCGCCGACGTGCTCGACATGACGGTCGAGGAAGGCGTCGAGTTCTTCGCGGCGGTCCCCGCCGTGCGCGACAAGCTGGAGACGCTGCACAAGGTCGGCCTCGGCTACATCAAGGTCGGCCAGCAGGCGACGACGCTGTCGGGCGGCGAGGCGCAGCGCATCAAGCTCGCCAAGGAGCTGTCGCGCAAGGCGACGGGCAAGACGCTCTACATCCTCGACGAGCCGACCACCGGCCTGCACTTCCACGACGTCGCCAAGCTGCTCGAGGTGCTGCACGAGCTGGTCGAGCAGGGCAACACCGTGGTGGTGATCGAGCACAATCTGGAGGTCATCAAGACCGCCGACTGGCTGCTCGACCTCGGGCCGGACGGCGGCGACGGCGGCGGCGAGCTGGTCGCGTCCGGCACGCCCGAGGACGTCGTCGCCGAGCCGAGAAGCCATACCGGCCGCTTCCTGCGCGAGCTCTTGGAGCGGCGGCCGGGACTGAGGAAGCGCGAGGCGGCGGAGTAGCCGCCGCCCCGAGGCAGCCGGGGGCCGCCCATGGGTCCTCAGCCGGAGGCGCGGGCAGACGGCGGGAAGCGGAGGAGTTCGAGCATGATCCTGATCGGCCAGTACGATTCATCCTTTGTCCGGCGTGTCGGCATCGCGCTCAGGCTCTACGGCATGCCGTTCGAGCACCGGCCGTGGTCGGTGTTCGGCGACGCCGAGAAGATCGCGGCGCTCAACCCGCTGACGCGCGTGCCGACGCTGGTCCTCGACGACGGGGAGGTGCTGGTGGACAGCGTGACGATCCTCGACCATCTCGACGAGGCGGCGGGCGCCGACAAGGCGATGCATCCGCGGGCCGGCCCCGCGCGCCGGCAGTCGCTCAGGATCGCGACGCTGGCGAGCGGCATCGCCGACAAGACGGTGAGCCTGTTCTACGAGCGGAGGCTGCACGAGGCGGTCTCGGCGACGTGGGAGGAACGCTGCCTCGGGCAGATCCGCGCCGCGCTTGCCGCGCTGGAGGCGGACCGCGCCGCCCGCCCCGGCCCCTACTGGTTCGGCGAGCGGATCGGCCATGCCGACATAGCGGTCGTCGCCTCGCTGCGCCACATGCGGGATTCGCATGCCGATCTCGCGGATCTGGCTGCCTATCCGGCGCTGGCCGCCCATTGCGAGCGGCTGGAGGCGATGGCTGTGTTTCGCGAGATCTCGCAGCCTTTCGTCCCGCCGGCATGAAACGGGTTGCGCCCGCGCGGGCGATGCCCTCGATCTGCGCCGGCGGCCAGACAGACAGGAGGACCCGATGAGCGCTTCAGGAACGATCCGCGCCGGCATGGGCGGCTGGACCTTCGAGCCGTGGGAAGGAACCTTCTATCCCGACGGGCTGGCCAAGGCGAAGCAGCTCCGGCACGCCGCGCGGCAGGTGAGGACCATCGAGGTCAACGGCACCTACTACTCGACCTTCAAGCCGGAGACCTTCGCGAAGTGGGCGGCCGACGCGCCGGACGACTTCGTCTTCTCGCTGAAGGCGATCCGCTTCGCCACCAACCGCCGCGTGCTGGCGGACGCGGGCGAATCCGTGCAGCGGTTCCTCGATTCCGGCGTCGCGGAGCTGGGGCCGAAGCTCGGGCCGATCCTGTGGCAGTTCGCGCCGACCAAGAAGTTCGACGCCACGGATTTCGAGGGCTTCCTCAAGGTCCTGCCGGCAAGGCAGGACGGCGTGGCGCTGCGCCACGCGCTCGAGGTGCGCCACGACAGCTTCGTAACGCCCGAGTTCGTCGCGCTGGCGCGCAGGTACGGTGCCGCGATCGTCTATGCCC
>JAEZXF010000319.1 GCA_023419995.1 Pseudomonadota bacterium
CAAAAGCGAACCGTCGAGGAAACCTGGCGTCACATCGGCCACCTCGTAGCAACCATCGAACCCGCAGAATGCTCAAATTACCTCGAAAATGCCGGGTACGCTTCCGTCAAAACATGAAACGCTCTAGAGTTGATCGGCGACCATCCGGTCGACACCTATTCCGGATCGGACCTTCAGGCGTACATCGCCCTCATGACGCACTTGCCGGCGCTTGTGCGCCACAGGCCTGCGCACATGACCCCATGGGAAATCCTGGCGTCCAACGCCGACTTCAGGTTCAAGCCCCTGAAGTGCTCGGCATTGGAGGATGGCTATGTCTCGATCGCCAAGACCGTGATTGGGTCCAGGACCACCGAATACAACTACATAAATCCGTTGGCAGGCAGCAAACTGCGCTATCCGGATACCGCCGCCCCCAGCCCATTCGGCCCAACCGCTGAGCACGGAGCAGCTGAGCAACGTCTTCCGCGCCGGAGTCGCTGGCTGTCTGCTCGACGAAGCGATGCTGTCTTTGCTCGGCAACCTGGCTGGGCGCAGGCTGGGCCCTCTCGTGCACCTGACCGGCACCGATATTCGCCTGAAGTGCCTCGGCGTGTGGGTCGCGCAGACCTCCGGCATCGTGCTGACCGAACAGGGTGTCTGGCAGCGCGTTCCGATCAAGACCGATCAGAGCACCACCTTTTTTCGTGCCTCATGACCTGCTGCGCGAGATCGGCTTCATCGAATGGGCGCAAGTCCAGGGGAACGCGTTCCTGTTCCTCACGCTGACGAGCCTCAAGGACCGAGCAAGCAGGCCAGCAGCGAGAACGGCCATTTAGGCGCCAGGATGCGAGGAGGCGACAACTGCCAGTACCGATTTTCCTTGGTTGGAAGTTTTAACAATCCTCGAAGCCTACTCGTCAGGTGTCCAGTCTAGCATCTGCAGCACGTTCCCGCCGAGTTTCTGGAACGCACGCTGGCGGCAGGAGAAGACGATGATCTGCTGCTCACGCGCCTGGCGGTGAAGCGCGTCGAACATCTTCTCGATCCGGTCGTCATCGGAATAGACAAGTGCGTCATCAAGGATCACCGGCGCCGGGCGCCCGTTCTTCGCCAGCAAACGGGCGAAAGCGAGCCGCGTCAGCACGGACAACTGTTCACGCATGCCGCCGCTGAGGCGCTCGACATCCTCCTCCTGACCTTTGCGAACTATCTTGTGCGGCAAGAGCGTTTTCTCATCGAAGCTTATCGAGACGTCGTCGAAGAGCAGACCGAGCAGCGGCCTCAGCTCATTCATCACGGGCAGAAGATATGTCTCGCGAGCATGGCCGCGTGCCGTTTCGAGAGCGGAACGAAGCCGCTGTAGCACCGCGACCTCCTTCTCGTAGCTCGCGACGCGCATCTTCGCCGCTGAAAGGGCGTCGACACTCTCGCGCCATTTCTCCTCGACCGCATCCTCGGAGCGAGCTCGTATTTCAGCGGTAAGGCCGGCGATTTCCTCCCGCAACGTGCCGATCTCCTTCTCGGCCGCCTCCGCGACGGAGCGGAGACGGCGCAGCGTCGCGTCGGCCGAGGCGAGATCGGTGGCCTCCTCCTGCAATCCCTCGACGAGTGCCTGCTGCTCTGCCAGACGGGTGTCGAGGTCCGCCAACCGCGCAGCCATCTGCCCTTCGCGTTCGACGCGCGTTGCTTCCGGCCCGAGTATGGCCTCGACCTGCGTCCGCCCGGCGTTCAGCTCGGCGAAAGCGGTCTGCGCCGCGATGACCGCATCGGCGGCGCCCGCCTGCATCGGCTCGACCGCACGCCAGGCATGCCGCGCGGCGAGCCGCCTTGCCTCGGCCGCCTCATGCGCGGCTCGAACCTGGGCCGGATCCTCCTCCAGTTCGAGCATGTCGCCGGTCGCCACCCGATGCGCTCTCACGTCTTCCCGCAGTTTCGGCAATCCGTCCGGCGCGAGCAGCGACAGACGGGTCTTCTTTTCGCGCAGGTCGCCTTCCTTGCGTTGCGCCTCCACCTGCCTCTTGCGGGCGGCGGCCAAGTCGTCGACGCCCATCGAGGCAAGGAGCACGCGGCGGCGTTCTTCCGCCTGCCGCAAACGTTCATCACCGCCGGCCGGACGACTCGATCGCAGCGTGACGACGCCGATACCGGGAATCACCAGTTCCGCTTGCCCATCGTAGCTGCGCGGTTCGCCTCCTCTCAGCGGCTCGCCGTCGAGGCTGACGACCGGCGCCTGCGGCTCGTAGGCGATCGCGACGGAAGGACGACCGGCCTCGGCAACCGCCCTGAACTTGGCGATCTCGACGTCGAGCGCTTCAAGTTCCGTCACGGCCTTTTCTGGCAGTCTCAACAGTGCCAGCGCAGCCTCTTCCTCCTCGATCTCCTTGCGAATGGTTTCGGCCGCTTCCAGCTTCTGCTCCAGATCGGCCAGCCGCTCGGCGGCTTCCCTCGCATTCAACGCTGCATCGAGGCGAGACAGAAGCGCACGCGCCTCCTGCTCCTCCTTTTCTGAAACCTCAATATCCGCATGCGCCTTCGATGCCGCGGCAGCAACCGCATCGCGGTTGGCAAGCGCTTCCGCGCGTCGGCGCTCGGCCTCGCCGAGATTGAACTTGAGACCTGCCGCACTTTCGAGAGCGGTCCTGAAATCCTTAAGCGCGCGGTCCGCGTTGTCCCGTTGTTCCCGCATGAGCCTGTGCTCCGCTTCTGCCGCGCGCAGAGTCTCGGATTGGCTCTTCGCTGCGTCGAATACCGCCTGTGCCGCTTCGATGGCTCGTTTCCGCTCGTCACGATCCTCGACACGGTCGAGTTCGGCGAGCCGCCTTGTCGCGGCGGCGCGCTTGTCGAGCGCCTCGCGGAGCGTACTGACCTCGGCGGCGAGGCGCTGCTCTTTCGCTTCCAGACGGTCGCGTTCCTCGATCGAGGCCGCGTAGCGTTCACCAGCCTTCGCCCTGCCGGTCTGTGTCACGAGCCGACCCAGGGCCCCCTCGGTGGCCGCCATGATCTCGGACATGCGGCGCCCGCCTGTGACGGCCTCGACCTCTCCCTGCACCGATTGGAGCAGGCTCGTACGGACCTTCGTCTCGCCCTCTTCCTCGGACCTGCTGCGTTTCTCGATGCCGGTCACGCCCTGGCGCACCCAGAGCAGGCCGGCAGGTCCGGCGGTTCCACCCCGCACAAGACTCGCGATGAAGTTCTCGGCCTCATCCGCTTGCGCCACCAGCCGGCCATTCGCGAGATCGACGACGCGGGCCGCGCCCTTGCCATAAAACTGCTTGGTGATGCGGAACGTGCCTTCCGCTGTCGAGATGTCGGCTTCGACCAACGGGTTCCCGCCGCTATAGGGCCGCAGGCTCCTGACATCGCCTGCCGTGCTCGAGTGCGGTTGGAAAAAGAGCGCGTGCAAGGCCTCGAAACTGGTCGACTTGCCGAATTCGTTGGCGGCGCACAGCACATTGACGCCATCGCCGATGTCTTCGATGGCGACGCCGCGTCCGGCGAAGCGCTTTACGTTGAACAGGCGCAGGGCCGAGATCTTCATGGGGCGACCGTCTGCGCATAGGCATAGAGCCGGCCGAGTGCCGCCCGTGCGATGTCACGCTCCTCGGCCGAGCGGGCGGCATCGCCGGCCTCGGCGAGCAGGGCGTCGGCTGCCTCGCGCAGCGCGCCCGCCCGGTCGATAGCGTCGAGGTCTTCCGCCTCGCAATCGGTGGCCAGCGCCTCATCGTCGAGCTCCAACCAGGCGAAGTCCGGCCGCACATTCTCTATCGTGGATGCAAGTGCGGCGCGGGCTTCGAGCCGCGCCCGCCCGCCGGCAACGAGCCTGACCAGCGCCCGCCTCCTCAGCCGGGGTTCGGGAAGGAGCCCTTCCATGCGCGCAACGGCGTCGTCGCTGTCGAGGAGATCGAGCGCCAGAGTGCGCCAGGAGAAGCTCCCGGTTTCCAGCGGGGTTACGTTCGGAAGCGCCGATGCGCCTTCGATCGACACTAGCAGCGCCTCACCCGACCGGTCGTGCTTGAAGCGGTCGGGCTCCGGGGTGCCGCTGTAGCGCGTGCGCGGATCGATCTCGACAGCGCCATGCCAGTCGCCGAGCGCGAGATAGGAAAGACCGGCGCGGCGAGCGCGATCCGGCGCGATCACATCGAGCCCGCCGCCTTCCTCGGAAAAACTCCGGACCGCGCCATGGGCGAGGCCGATGCGGATTGTTCCCTCGCCCGCGGCTGCACCGTCCA
This sequence comes from Pseudomonadota bacterium, assembly GCA_023419995.1. Classification (GTDB taxonomy): domain Bacteria; phylum Pseudomonadota; class Alphaproteobacteria; order Rhizobiales; family Rhizobiaceae; genus Aerobium. The sequence continues at coordinate 4,212 of JAEZXF010000319.1, forward strand.
TCCATTCGGAAAGATCCCGACCCGGGCGCCGCGTTGTGCAGGGTGCGGGCAACAGCACGACGCCGGGCGCAAGGTCGAACGGCGCCGCCTCGACGGCCAGCGTCACATTCTCAGGCGCCTCATCGCGCAGCGTCGTCCAGAGCTGCACTGCCTGCAACGAATCGTGATTGCCGGGCAGAATCACCCAGCGGATAGGGGCATGATGACCCATCTCGGCAAGCGCTTGGCGCCGCACCTCCGGTGCAGGGGTCTCGGTGTCGAACGTATCGCCCGCAAGCAGGATTGTCGTTGCACCCTGCAACCGTGCATGCTCGCCAAGCCTGCCGATCGTTGCGTGCCGCGCCTCGCGCAGCTTGGCGGGCAGGTCGCCTGAGAACTGGCCGAAACGTTTGCCGAGATGCAGGTCGCCGGAATGAATGAATCGAAAGGTCATCAGGCGCTTCTATCCTGTCCTGCCAAGTGAAGGCGAGCGCGTGCGATTGCCTCGTCGAGCCTGGAGCGCGACGTGGCGGCGAGTCGCTCAACTCCGATAAGCCGCGCGAGGTCGCGAGCCGGGTCGGGCATATCCAGAAGGTCGGGATTATCGATGGCCACCGAGGCGAGTTCGGCAAGAGGAATATCGGAGATCGACCGGCGCGAGCTTTCGTTGGCAGGTGGCCGATAGGGAAGGATGTCCGACACGCCGTCCTTATTCCAGAGGAAGACGCCGCTGGATTCGCCCGTTGTGTCATAGCCGCGCAGATGCAGGTCGATCCTCTCCCGGATTCGTCTCCCCGTTTGCAGCCAGCCATGTGCCCGTGCGATGCGCTGCGCGAGTATGTCAGCCTTCAAGGGAGCTTCCTGAACCATCACCGCCTCGATCATCCCCCTGAGCGTGTCGCGATAGGCGAACTCGTAAAAAAGATCCGGGTCTGGCTTGAACGTCGACAGATCGGTCACGCGGTATCCGGAATTGCTGGCTGGCGTGGGCTCTCCAGCAGGGCCAGACGTCAGAAGGATAGCTGGCGCGCCCAGGACCGAGAGGTCAGACGACGAAACGAGTTCGGTTTCGTCCGCAGTTGGAGGTGGCGCGACTTCGATCGCCGGCGGCAAATCCTCGTCTCGAATCTCGTCGATCCCCTCGACCTCGTGCCCCATGTCCCAATGCGTTTCGGCCGCTGCTTCCTCTGCCGCCCGCTGCTCACGACTACGCTGAAGCAACGCTTCAAGGTTTTCGTGCAGCCGTTCGGCACAGCCCTTGGCATCGAACCACCAGTCCGTCGACCACACGCGCAGGATGTTCCATCCCAGCCCTCGCAGAACCTGTTCCCGGACCTTGTCGCGGTCACGGGCGGTCGCCGAGCCATGATAGCTCGCGCCGTCGCATTCGACCCCGGCCAGATAGGCACCTGCTAGATCCGGATGCCGGACGCCGAGGTCGATGCGAAAGCCGGAAATGCCGACCTGCGGCACGACCAGCCATCCGCGCCGCTCAAGTTGCGCTGCGACAGCTTCCTCGAACGGAGAATCGAAGCCGCCTACCGAACCGAGGTCTTCCGCGGGCAGCGCGATCGCGCCCCGCTCCGCGTAGTCGAGAAAGGTCTTGAGGTGATTGACCGCAAGCGCCTTTGTCCGGCTAGGGTCGATCTGATCGGCTGTAAAGCCTGAAAAGACGACCAGTTCCTGCCTTGCGCGTGTCACGGCCACATTGAGCCGCCGTTCGCCGCCATCGCGGTTCAATGCGCCGAAGTCCATGGTCAGCTTGCCGGCCATGTCCTTCCAGAAGGTGATCGAGAACAGGATAACGTCGCGCTCGTCGCCTTGTTCGTTTTCCAGGTTCTTCACGATGGTCGGCTCAACCCGGTCATCTGCAAAGAACCATTCGAGTTCCGGATTCTCCCGCCGTGTCGCGTCGAGTAGGTCCAGGATCAGCGCCTGCTGCTGCGCATTGAAGGTGATGATGCCGAGTGTCGGGCGTTCCCGCTCCGACATCCTCAGCCAGCGTTCCATGCGCGCCACCGCTTCGGCGACCACGGCTTCCGCCTCGATGCGGTTGGTTCGGCTCTTGCCGCGATCATAGACGCCGCCCGGAACCTTGCGCAGGTTGACCGCCCGGTCCTCGACCGCTGGCGATGGGAAGGTCACCAGTCGGTTCTGGTAGTAGTGATGGTTCGAGAAGGCGATCAGGGACTCGCTGCGGCTGCGATAGTGCCATCGCAGATCGCGCACCGGGATGCCCGACGCCCTCGCCTCGTCGAGGATGCTCTCCAGATCCTTCTCGTGATCGGCGACATCGTCCTCGTCCTCGTTGCGGCCGAAGAAGTTGGTTGGCGGCAACTGCTTCGGATCGCCGACGATGATCGTCTGCCGTCCCCGGGCAATCGCGCCGACTGCGTCCCAGGTCGTGATCTGCGAGGCTTCGTCGAAAATCACCACGTCGAACAGCGCCTGGTTCGGCGGCAGGTACTGGGCGATCGACAGGGGCGACATCAGCATGCAGGGCGCGAGCTTCGGGAAAGCCTGCGGCATCTTGGCGATCATGTCGCGGATCGACTGGCTGGGTCGCTGCAATTCCATCTGGTGGCGAAGAAGACCCAGCTCGGAGTTTCGGGGAACGCCCGTGATGGGAGGGAGCCCGTGCGCCACCGCGCTGATGACGCGACGGGTCGCATGGGTCCGCACCATGTCGTCGATCTCGCGGAACTCCTTGATGGCGTTCTCGTGCTGGAAGCGTCTGAATGTTCTTAAGGTAGGATCGGCGTCCAGAACCTTGGGCAGCCACCAGCGGGCATAGGCAAGTCGGAATGCCGAGCGGGTCTCATCGGGAGCGACCGTCCCGGCTTCCAGCGATTCGATAAGCCGGCCGAGCCCGTTGTGGACCGCGCGTCGTCGGGCGCCACACCAGGCGGACCAGTCGCGCAGAAGATTGCGCGCCTCGGCAAGGCCCCTCATCTGCTCGACGATTCCTCGCAGGCTCATCTGCGAATCGAGCTCCCTGCCGGCGATCTCGGAGAACCGTTTTCTGGCCGCGTCCATGCCCTGCTGTGCTGCGAGGAGCCTCGCGCCGACATGCCGCAGTCGATCATCCGGATTTCCGCGCAGGCAGGGTGCGATGGCCCGGAGCATCGGCCGGATTTCTTCCGGGCTCCGTCCGGGCAATCGCAATGCGCCGCGAAGTGCGCCGGCGAGGTCGAGTATTTCCGCGACCGCGGTGATGTCGGTCGCGAGGCCTCGCACAGGCAATGGCTTGCCGGCGAGCAGGGTGCCGTCGATGCTTGCCAGACATTCCTTCATGCGACGCAAAAGAGGCAGGTCGCGAGCTGGATCGGCATCGCCCCCGCTCGCGTAGCCCTGCAGCAGCTTCTGCACCTTCCGCCTTCCGAGCATCGAGTTCGGCCAGAAAGATGCCTCAGCATCTCGCCACTGACGCTCCATGGCCTCCGCATCAATGTCACGCACGGCGCCCTCCGGGTAGGATGCCGCCGCGCTCCCTTCTGCTTGCCGGTACGCCTCGATGGAGCGGCTCAGATCCACAAGAGCGCCACCCATCTGCGCGAAATCCCGATCGAAGGCGACGGAGATGTCGCGACTGCTGCTGCGATGCAGCCTGGTCGCGAGCGATGAAAGTGCGGCCAGTTCCTCCGAGGAAATCTCGTCCGTCTGGGCGAGACCAAGACAGGTCAGGTAGGCGGAAGCCGCATCCTGCAGCAGTTCTGCGGCATTGCGTAAAGACTGCGCCGCGCCAGTCAACGTATCCTGCCAGCCGGAGGACCAGTCCTGCGCGTCGACGAGATCAAGAGCGGGATGCCGTTCTACGGACGCGTAGACCAGTCCGGCTTCCGCCGCCATGTCCTCCAGCGCCCGTAGCGTCGCCGCATCGTGAGCATCACGCTCCGCCCATGAAAGGTCCGGCGCCGGCGTGTTGTCGCCGGCCTTCAACGCGATGCCGAGTGCGAGGTATGGCGTCCAGCCGTTCGTATAGCACTTGTGCAGGGCGTCGACATAGGCATTCAGCTGGTCGCGGTGAATCCTGAGCCGTTCGTTGACGGCCACCCATTCCGAGGCGTCGACGCCGTTTCCGTGTTCCCAGGCCGCCTTGAGCTGTCCGAGGAAATGCTTCCGGTCTGCCTTGCTGGAATGGAGTTCCAAGCAATGATTGCCGAGGCCGTGCTCGCGAAGGCGCCTGTAGACGACGTCGAGCGCCGCCGTCTTCTCGGCCACGAAGAGCACCGTCCTTCCTTTCGCGAGGCAATTCGCGATCATGTTGGCAATGGTCTGGCTCTTGCCTGTCCCCGGCGGGCCGACGATTACGAAATCCATGCCCTCGGCAGCGGCAAGGCTAGCCGCAGTCTGGGACGAGTCGGCGGGAAGCAGCGAGATGATGTCCGATGGCGCATAGGTGCGGTCGAGTTCACGCTCGTCCCGGAATGAGGACGATCCTTCACCCTGGCTGAACGACTGTTCCGGCGTGTCGATAAGATGACGCACGACCCGGTTCTGGCGAAGCGCATCGGTCCGCTCGACCAGATCCTTCCACATCAGGAACTTTGCGAACGAGAAGGTCGAGAGAGCGGTCTCGTCGATCACCTCCATGCCTGGAACGTCGCGAACCGCGCTCCGCACCGCTGCGAGCAGTCGCGGAACGTCGACGCCATTGTCGTCAGCCGGCAGGTCACCCGAGAACTGCGGCAGCTTGAGATCGAAGTCACGCTCCAGAAACTGCAGCAGAGTGGTGTTGAAACGCGGCTCGTCCTCATGGAACCGGATAGAGAAGTGTGAACTGGCGCTGCGGCGCTCCAGGCGCACCGGCACGAGGAGGAGAGGTGCGCGGTAACTGCGTTCGTCCTCAGGCTTCTTCTTCCAGCGCAGGAAGCCGACGGCCAGGAACAGCGTGTTGGCGCCGCCTTCAGCGAAGTCGTTGCGCACCTGCCTGTGGAGGTCGATGAGCCGTGATTCGAGCTGCCTGGCCTCGAGCGGCGAGGGAAGCTCGTCGCGAAGCAAGGCTTCCGCCGCAAAGCTCCGCTGAATATCGCGACCGTGCACGTCGCGATACAGCGCTGCGTCCCGTTCGCCGAGCGGGTTCTGCTCCGGCAGGGAGATGACGCGGATCGCAGCGCCTTCCGCAAGCCGGTCCTCCAGATAGGCGACATCGGTGCACAGGAATGGGATGGTCTTCTTCGACTCCGGGAAATTCAGGAGCCGGTTGCGCAGCGTCAGGTCGAGAAGCTTCTTCTGCCATCGGTCTATCCGACCCGCCGCGGTGGTCGGTTTTTCCTCGACCATCTCCGTCGGAAAATCGCCAAGTGACGGCGGCGCAGGCAGTGGAAGATCCGCAACGGGCTGGGGTTCGTCCTCCGGTATCGATCTTCGAAGCGGTTCATGCGAGGCCAGAGGCGTGATGCCGCCGCTGCGCGCACGGCGCACGTCGATAGCCGCGACGAAGGCGTGCGCTTCTTCTTCGGCGAGGCGCCGGTCGAGCGCGCGTTGCGCCGCCTCCATCGTCATGGCGGGGCGATGCGTCACCCCGGTTGTCTCGAAGACGATCAGCTCTCGGGAGGCGAGTGCCTTGCGCACCTCCATCTGGTCCGTCTCGATCGCGTTGCCGAAGGTGCGTTTCGTCAGCCAGACGCCAGCGGCAGCGTGCCCGTCGAACATCAGAATGACGGGATGCAGGCCAGCCGCCTCCAGCGCGGCAGCAAAAAGAAGCGTGGTGTCGAGGCAGGTCGCCAGCACTTCTTCAGCAATTGTTCCAGGCCGTCTGATCTTTTGACCGCGGCTTTCAAAGCTGGCGGGTGGCTCCGCATAGTGAAGCCCCATGGAAGCGATCGCGGAATAGATCGCCGCAGCGAGCATGAACGCGCGTTTCGGATCCTGCGACTGATAGCCATCGAGCCCAGAGGGATGGCCGTGCGCTGCCAAGCGCTCGGCGGCCTTTCTCAACAGCGACGAAACCGCCGGATCGTTCGGCATCACGAAGGCCGGCAACAATTGCGCCATATCGGCAACGCCACCCCACTCGTCCCGGGCAAGGAGCCGCACGGCATGACGATACTCGTCCAGGACTTCGGAGCCGGCGACGAGGCGAAGCGTGATCTCGCCTCGCTCCGCCTCGTTGAGCCCGGCCAGATAGCCGGCATCGAGCTCGACCTTCCGATCGCCGAGCGGGAGGTGATCGCCGGGAACGACACGATCAATCGTCCATGTCTTGGGGCGCAGGAAAGCGGGAGTAGACGAAAGCTCCAGCCGGAGCGAGTCGACCTGACGATCCGACCGATTTTCGACGCCTATGCCCCGAAGCACGGGGATAGCATTCTGGTAGGAAGCATAGGTGAAGCTGGATGCAATATCGGCGAAGATCTTCGGTGACTGCGGTTTCTCGGCCACCGTCGCATCAATCGCAATATGTTGCTGATCTTCCGGTGTCATGACGCCCCTCCCGCCGCACACTATCGCCACTTTATCGGGAAAGAGAAAGTTGCAATCTGCTTAAGAGCAGTAGCGATTAATAAAGAGGGAATTTCACGTAAAATGGTAATATCGATAAATAAGTCAGCCCTCTCACGCATCCAAGAATCAGGCTCCGCTGAGTGCGGAGCCTGATTGTTCGGAAAACGCGGCCAACCGCAACTACACCAAGTCGTCACGTACAAACACTACGATGAGCACGAACGGCTCATTGTAAACTTGGTAGATCAATGATAACCCCTACATCAAGTCGCATCAACAGAAGCCTTCCGCGACTTAAAGAGCCCGGCGCCGACCGGCAAGTCCGTACCGGGCTCAGTTTTGAGACGATCTGCAATTGGCTAAATGCCAAGCGCAACTCGTCTGGAGAGGGGAAGCGTCTGCCGCCCCTGTCAAGCGCTACGGATGTAGCGTTTCCCTTCTCCATGAACAAGTGAGGCAATCGCAAACACCGAGGAGAACGGAAATGGAACACAAATCTGACCTACCGACAGCGCGCAGGCGATCACCCCCGGTTACCCCCGAGATGGCGGCCAAGATCAAAAGGCTGCTCGCAGAGGGTATATCCCAACATGACATCGCGGCTCGGTTCCGTATCAATCAGGGGCGCGTCAGCGAGGTGAAAACGGGCCTGAAATTTGCAGAAATTAAACCGCTGCAAGGTGAAATCGCCTTCGAGGAGCAGACGTTTCCTGCGGCACACTGATACAGTCGCCCTGACTATAAAACGGAAATCCCCGGCTCTTTCGCGCCGGGGCCACTGCCGGAGCATGTGTTTTATCTGGTGCTGTTCCAGCTTGTTAACGGCTGGACCGCGTTTTCTGAACAGCTAACCTATCGCACAAAAGCTTGCTTGGTGTCAAAGTATAAAGCGCGTATTGCCAAGAGTGGGGGAGAAGCATGAAAACTTTGGGTATCGACCTCGGCACACATTCGCTCGGCTGGTGCCTGATCGACACCGTGGGCGAACCGCTGGCGTCAAACGAAGGCTCCATCACCGCCATCGGCGCGCGCATCTTCGGGGACGGGCGGGAGCCGAAATCGGGCGCTTCGCTGGCGGTCGACCGGCGCGCGGCGCGCGCCATGCGGCGGCGGCGCGACCGCTACCTTTCGCGCCGGGCGGCGCTGCTGAGGGTTTTGACCGACTATGGGCTGATGCCTGCGGATGAAGACGCGCGCCGGCAACTGGTGAGGGAAACGAGCGACGGCAAGAGCAAGGACGGCGGGCCGAAGGCGCCCGGCAAGCCCGGCGACATCTCGACCAGCGTGCACGGCCTGCGGGCGCGCGCGCTGACGGAGAAGCTGACGCCGCACCAGATCGGCCGCGTTCTCTTCAACCTCAATCAGAGGCGGGGCTTCAAGTCGAACCGCAAGACGGACCGGCGCGACAACGACCAGGGCAAGATCGAAATCGGCGTCAACCGGCTCGGCGACGCGATGCGCGCGGCGGGAGCGACGACGCTGGGCCAGTTTCTCCATGGCCGGCGGCTGAAGGGCCACTCGGTGCGCACGCGACTGCGGCCGGAAGTGGGGGAAGATGCGAAGGGCGACGGCTATGACTTCTATCCCTCGCGCGCCCAACTGGAGCGCGAGTTCGATCTGATCTGCGAAGCGCAGGCCCCTCACCATCCGGATCTCCTGAGCGACGAGCGCGTCGCGCATCTGCGCTCGATCATCTTCTATCAGCGGCCGCTGAAGCCGGTCGCCGCCGGACGGTGCAGCTATAACCAGCACGAAACGCGCCTGCCGAAGGCGCATCCGCTGTTTCAAACCTTCCGCATCTACAAGGAGGTCAACGAACTGGCATTGGTGGGTGAGGACCAGCAAGCACGCAAGCTCTCCGTCGACCAGCGCGACGCCCTGATCCGCAAGCTACGCTCGGCAAAGACCGTCACCTTCTCCAGCCTGCGCCGGACGCTCAAGCTCGGACCGGAATTCCGTTTCAACAAGGAGAGCGAAACTCGCACCGGCCTTCTCGGCGACGAGATTCACGTCTCGATGAGCGACACGAAATGCTTCGGCAACCGTTGGTCGCAGTTCGGCATCGAAAAGCAGTGGGAAATTCTGTCGCGGTTGCGCGAGGAGGAAGACCCGGTTGAATTGCACGAATGGCTGACCGAAGGTTGCGGTCTGTCCGACGATCAGGCGAAGGCGGCCGCCAGGGTGCAGTTGCCGGAGGGCTTCGGGCGGCTGGGCGCGACGGCGCTGGCGGCGCTGACCGACGCGCTGAAGCACGAAACCTGGGACGACGGCACTGTCATCACCGAGGCGGAAGCGGCCAAACGCTGCGGCTACAACCATTCCGACAAGAGCGACCCGAACTTTCCCGGTCATGAACTCCTGCCCAACTATCAGGAGGTGCTGGAGCGCCACATTCCTCCCGGCACCGGCGACCCAGACGATGTCTACGACGTCTTCAAGGGCCGCATCACCAATCCGTCGGTGCATATCGCGCTGAACCAGCTTCGTCGCGTCGTCAACGCCGTGATCCGTCGATACGGCAAGCCGGATCGCATCGCCATCGAGCTCGGGCGCGAGTTGAAGCTGTCGGACAAGGAGAAGAAGAGGGTCGACGACACCATCAGAAAAAACACACGCGCGGCGGAGGATCGTTCGAAGAAACTCGCCGAGCTCGGCCAGGCGGATACGGGCTACAACAGGCTGCGGCTGAAACTGTGGGAGGAGTTGAACAAGGAGCCGCTCAACCGGGTCTGCGTCTATTCGGGAGAGCCCATCACGGCCTCGATGCTGTTCACGCCGGAGGTCGACGTCGACCACATCCTGCCCTATTCGAAGACCCTCGACGACAGCGAGGCAAACAAGATCCTGTGCCTGACCAGGGCCAACCGCCAGAAGCGCAACCGCGCGCCCGCCGAGGTGGTGGAATGGGCCGGCCGCTATGACGACGTGCTCGCCCGCGCCGGCATGCTGCCGCGAAACAAGAGCTGGCGTTTCGCCCGCGACGCGATGGAGAAATTCGCCGACGAGGAAGGCTTTCTCGCTCGGCAGTTGACCGACATGCAATACGGCGCGCGCATGGCGCTGACCTATCTGGCCTCGCTCTATCCGACGGAGGAGGCGGACGCCGAGGGCGTCTTGCGCCGGCACAGCCGCGTGCGCGCATTACCGGGGCGGATGACCGAGATGCTGCGGCGAAAGTGGGGGCTCAACGACCTCTTGCCGGACCACAATATCGCCGGCGGCGACACGGTGAAGGAGAAGAACCGCAAGGACCATCGCCACCATGCGATCGACGCCTTCGTGATCGCATGCACCAGCCGTTCCCTGATTCAGAAGATCGCCACGGCGTCGGCCGCGCTGGAACGGGAGGGGGCCGAGCGCATCGTCGCCGAGATTGCGGAACCCTGGCCCGGTTTCCGCGAGGAATTGCGTACCAAGGTGAACGCTACCGTGACCAGCCACCGGCCCGACCATGGCACCGTGTCACGCGCCGGCTATGGCACGGGCAAGGGTCAGACCGCCGGCAAGCTGCACAACGACACCGCCTACGGGCTGACAGGGGAGACGGACGACAGGGGCAACGACCTCGTCGTCAGCCGCAAGCCGCTCTCGGCCTTCAGGGCGGCGAGGGATCTCGACGGCATCCGCGATGGACAGTTGCGCGATGCGTTGCAGCAGGCGACATACGGGCTGGCGGGCCGCGACTTCGAGCAGGCGGTTCACAAACTGGCCAGACAGGAAAGGCTCGACGGCAAGGACAATCCGTTCCGGAACCTGCGGCGCATCCGCGTGGTCGAGCCGCTGAAAACCATCCCCATACGCGACGGGACCGGCAAGGCGTACAAGAGCTACAAGGGCGATTCCAACCATCGCTATGACGTCTGGAAGCTGCCGGACGGCAAATGGGTCGCGGAGGTCGTGACCACCTTCGACGCCCATCAGCCGGATTGGCAATCCACGATACGGCAACAGCATCCGACGGCGAAGAAGGTTCTGTCACTGACCCGGGACGATGCCGTGGCGGCGGACGGCCAGGATGGCCGGATCATCTATCGCGTCGTCAAGTTCAACACCGCCGGACAGGTATACCTCGCTCCGCACAACGAAGCGGGCGCCCTGAAAGCCCGGGATGGCGACCCGAGCGATCCGTTCAAGTATGTCTCGAAAGCAGCCAGCGGGTTGCGGGCCATCAATGCCCGGCAGGCACGTGTCGACGAGATCGGTCAAGTATTCGATCCCGGACCACGTGGTTAACCAAAGGTGAATGTTTTTGAGGTTTGCATGGTAAATCTGTGCAATTCTCAATGAATGGATCGCATCGTCGATATTTCCACCGATGGCCTGCATCTGGCGGTGCAGCGCGGCTTCCTGACCGTGAGCGAAGGCCATGAGGAGAAAGGGCGCATCGCGCTGGACGACGTCGGCGCGGTCATTGCCCATGCGCATGGGTTGACATGGTCGAACAACCTGTTCGTCAGGCTGGCGGAGCGAAGCGTGCCGGTCATCATCTGCGCGCCGAACCATGCTCCCGTAACCTGCCTGTGGCCGCTTGCCGGGCATCATATGCAAGGCGCGCGGATGAGGGCGCAAGCCGACGTCGCCAAGCCGCTGACCAAACGGCTCTGGCAACGGATCGTGACCTCCAAGATAGCCATGCAAGGCGCCGTTCTTGGTTCCACCGGGGCGGAGGCCGGCGCCTTCGCGCTGCTGGCGCGCAAGGTGCGTTCGGGCGACCCTGACAATATCGAGGCGCAGGCGGCGCGGCGCTACTGGCAAGCGATGATGGGACCGGACTTTCGCCGAGATGCGGATGGCGACGGCATCAATGCGCTGCTGAACTATGGCTATACGGTGCTGCGCGCCATCTTGTCGCGCGCCATCTGTGCCGCCGGTCTGCATCCGACCCTGGGTGTTCACCACAGCAATCGCGGCAATGCCTTCGCATTGGCCGACGATCTGATGGAGCCCTATCGGCCACTCGTCGACCGGATGGTGCGCAATCTGGTCGAAGCGGGTGCCATCACCGTCAATCCGGACACGAAGCGGCGACTGGCCCGTATCTCGACACTCGATCTTGAAACACCTGAGGGAACAAGCCCGCTTTCCATCCAGGCAGGCCGCTTTGTGCATTCGGTTGCGAGCGCCTTCGAGACGGGCAGGATCGCGCTCGATCTGCCACGTGCCCCGTCGCAATTGACGTTGGCCATGCTGGGACGGGAAAGCGAATGACCATGCTTTCGACGCAAACAAGGGAAGGTGGACCGACGCATTTGTCCGCCTATAGGCTGATGTGGTTGCTGGTGACGTTCGACCTGCCTGTGGAGACCAAAAAGCAACGCAAAGCCGCGCACGACTTTCGCGTATATCTGTTGGATCTCGGCTTTGAAATGAGCCAGCTTTCCAACTATCTTCGCTTCTGTAACGGAAAGGAACAGTTCGATTCCTATGTACGGAAGATCGAGAGCAGCTTGCCAGCCCGCGGCGACGTGTTCGTGTTTCAATTTACGGACCGGCAATATGAGAACATTGTTCGATTCTCGGACCAGTCGCGGGGAAGACGTCAGAAAAATCCCGAACAGCTGGCACTATTTTAAGAATGCACGACATTCCAAGCTAGCCTCCAGCGTCCAAACCCCTTTTGAAATCAGAGGCTTGGACGATGAAGGACTATAGCTGTTCAGAAAACGCGGTCCAACCGCAACGCGTCAGGCGCGCGGCCCCTGCCACGTCGCACTATAGCTGTTCAGAAAACGCGGTCCAACCGCAACAGATCAAGACTGCGAAGCGCTACGGGAACGACTATAGCTGTTCAGAAAACGCGGTCCAACCGCAACCACCGCCGGGCCAGCTCAACCGAAGGAACAACTATAGCTGTTCAGAAAACGCGGTCCAACCGCAACAGCCCGCATCAGGGTCATTCAGGGACGAAAACTATAGCTGTTCAGAAAACGCGGTCCAACCGCAACCCGCGCGTTGACCGTTGCCGATCAGGATGGACTATAGCTGTTCAGAAAACGCGGTCCAACCGCA
>JAEZXF010000321.1 GCA_023419995.1 Pseudomonadota bacterium
GAAAAGGGCACCGCCATCGCAGCGGCGGCAAGCACCAAAGCCGACAACGTCCTTGCCAGAGCCAACGCACCCGCCCCCGTCGATTTCCGGCTTGCGCCGCCACCACCTTCCGGACGCGTAACGCCACCTTGTGGCAGGAGCGCGGCCGGGCCGACCGGCCGGACTGTAGCTGCCGCTGCGTCAGCCGTCATCCCGAATGTGAGAGCGGCTGCTCCGTGTCCAGCATGGCCTCCAGCGTCTCCAGCCGGTCGGCCTCGGCGGGCGGCTTGTCCCAGCGCAGCCGCGAGATGCGCGGAAACCGCATCGCCACGCCCGACTTGTGGCGCGTCGAGCGGGCAAGGCCCTCGAACGCCACCTCGAGCACCAGGCCGTGCCGCGGCTCGGCCCTGACCGAGCGCACCGGCCCGAAGCGCTCGACCGTGTTGTCGCGGACGTACTTGTCGATCAGCTTCAGCTCCTCGTCGGTGAAGCCGAAATAGGCCTTGCCGACCGGCACCAGCTCCTCGCTCTTCCACACGCCGAAGGTGTAGTCGGAATAGAAGCTCGACCGCTTGCCGTGGCCGCGCTGGGCATACATCAGCACCGCGTCGATGACGTGCGGGTCGCGCTTCCACTTGAACCACGGCCCCTTCGGCCTGCCGGGCACGTAGGGCGAATCGAGCCGCTTGAGCATCACGCCCTCGACGATCGGGTGCGGCGGCGCATGGCGCAGCCGCTCGAGATCGTCCCAGCCGGCGAAGGGGACGAGCGCCGACAGGTCGAACCGCGCCGGATCGAGCGCCGCGACGACGCCTTCCAGCCGCGCGCGTCGCGCGGCGAAGGGCAGCGCGCGCATGTCCTCCTCCGCGTCGAGCAGCAGGTCGTAGCAGCGCATGAACACGGGATAGTCGCGCAGCATCCGGGCGGAGACGGTCTTGCGGTTCAGCCGCTGCTGGAGGTCGGAGAAGGTGCCGACATGCGCCGGCGGGCGCCCGACCAGCAGCTCGCCGTCGAGCGCGCCGGAGAAATCCATCGCCTCGACGAGGTCGGGGAATGCCGTGGACACCTCGTCGCCCGAGCGCGAGTAGAGCCGGCGGCGGCCGCCCTCGCACACCGCCTGCACGCGGATGCCGTCCCATTTCCACTCGGCGGCGTAGTCCTCCGGCGCGATGCGGTCGAGGTCGCCGTCCTGCACCGGATTGGCGAGCATGACCGGCCGGAACAGGGCGAACGCCCCGCGCTCGGGCCTGGGCGCGCGGCCGTCGAGCCACGCGAACAGCGCCTCGTAGGGCGGCTCCAGCCCGTGCCAGATCTCCTCGATGTCGTGGATGTCGACGCCGCCGAGATCGGCCAGCGCCTGCTTGGCGAGCCGCGCCGAGACGCCGACGCGCAGGCCTCCCGTCACCAGCTTGATGACGGCGAAGCGCGATTCAGGCGTCAGCCGGTCGAGCAGCCCGGCGAGCACCCGGCCGGCATCCGAGCGGCTGGCCGTCTTCAGCCTGTCGACCACGAAGGCGAGCGACAGGTCGTCGTCGTTCGCGCCCGCGGTTGCGGCCGGCGGCCACACCAGCGAGACGGTCTCGGCGAGGTCGCCGACATAATCGTAGGAATAGGCGAACAGAACCGGGTCCATCCGCTCGGCGACCAGCGCGCGCAGCAGCGCCGGCTTGACCGTGGCGAAGCTGAGATTTCCCGTCAGCGCCGCCAGCGCCAGCCCCCGGTCGGGATCGGGCACGGTGCGGAAATGGTCGACCATGAGCGTCAGCTTGGCGTTGCGCGACGGCGTCAGCAGCAGCCGGTCGAGGAGCTCGGCGAAGCGCTTCATGGCCGCCCTGCCCGCATGGCCCTGTCCGAGAACCGGCTTCCCTTCTTCGGGACCATGCTACTCCGCCTCGTCCTCGTAGCCGACGAGATGGAGCGGGCGCGCGCGGATGCCGGCAAGCTCGCACCAGCGCACCACCGCCTCCTCGCGGCCGTGCGTCACCCAGACCTCGCCCGCGCCCGTGTCGCGGATCGTTTCGGTCAGCTCGTCCCAGTCGCAATGGTCGGAGACGATCAGCGGCAGCTCGACGCCGCGCTGGCGCACGCGCTGGCGGATGCGCATCCAGCCCGAGGCGAAGCAGGAGACCGGGTCGGGGAAGCGCCGCGCCCAGCGGTCGGCGAAGGCGGAGGGCGGGCCGACGACGAGCGCGCCGGCGAAATCGCCTTTCGTGCCTGCTTCCTGCGTCGCCGGCACCAGCCGGCCGAGGTCGACGCCCTCGGCCCGATAGTAGGCGCACAGTCTGGCCAGCGCGCCGTGGATGTGGACCGGCGCGTCATATCCGGCGTCGCGCACCAGCCGTATCATCCGCTGCGCCTTGCCCAGCGCATAGGCGCCGACGAGATGGGCGCGGTCGGGAAAGCTCGCCATCGAGCGCAACAGCTTCGCCACCTCGTCCCCGGCCGGCGGGTGGGTGAAGACCGGCAGGCCGAACGTCGCCTCGGTGATGAAGACGTCGCAGGCGACGGGCTCGAAGCCCTCGCAGGTCGGGTCCGGCGCGCGCTTGTAGTCGCCCGAGGCGACGATGCGGATGCCGCCATGCTCGACCGCGACCTGCGCCGAGCCGAGCACATGGCCGGCCGGGTGGAACGACACCTTCACGCCGTTGACCGCGATCGCCTCGCCATAGGCGGCAGCCTGCGTCGCGCCGGCGAAGTCCACCCCGTAGCGCAGCGCCATGATGTCGAGCGTCTGCCGCGTGGCGAGCACGTGGCCGTGGCCGGCACGCGCGTGGTCGGAATGGCCATGGGTGATCAACGCGCGCGCAACCGGCCGCACCGGGTCGATGAAGAAATCCCCGGCCGGGCAATAGAGCCCTTCCGGGCGCGGGTGAAGCAGGTCGCGTGGCTGCATGGCGCATAGATAGGCGCGCGGCGCGATTGCGGGAAGGCCTGGCTCGCCGCTGGCTCGTCACCTCTCCCGAGAAGGGAGAGGAAAGGCGCGTATATTGCCGTCTCGGCGTCCTCCGGCTGATGACAAGCGCGCCATCGCGGCCGTTTTTCCTCTCCCTTCTCGGGAGAGGTGGCGAGCGCGGCGAGTCCGTGAGGGGTGGCGCAGGCGTTTATGATTTTTCGCGGTCCGCCCGGA
>JAEZXF010000330.1 GCA_023419995.1 Pseudomonadota bacterium
CGCGCCCGACAGCGTGAACTCGTCGGTGTGGCAGATGCCGGTCGCCTTGACCTCGATCAGCACCTCGCCGGCGCGCGGGCCTTCCAGCTCCACCTCCATGATCTCCAGCGGCTTTCCGGCGGCGACGGCGACGGCGGCGCGTGTCTTCATGTCGGCATGTCCTCTCACATTTCGGGGCAGGTTCGTTCCGGCGAAGGGTTTCAGCTTTTGCCGCGCCGATCAAGCGCCTGCGGCAGGTGTGGGATGTTCCAGCCGATGGCTGGACATGGGACGACGGAAGCTGACAATAGCGGGCAGATTCCCGCTGCACGCGACAGGACGAGACAGAAACGATGGCCGGTACACGCGATCCGATCCTGCGGGCGGCGAAGGAGGCGGCGACGCCCCCCGTGCCGGCCGCGCGCCTGTTCATCCACCTGCGCGTCCATTCCGCCTATTCGCTGCTCGAGGGCGCGCTGCCGCTCGGCAAGATCGTCGGCCACGCGGTCAGGGACCGCGCGCCCGCCATCGCCGTCACCGACAGCAACAACCTGTTCGGCGCGCTGGAGTTCGCCCAGAAGGCGACGAAGGACGGCGTGCAGCCCATCGTCGGCTGCCAGCTCGACGTGAATTTCGAGGATGCGACCGGCGAGGCCCAGCGCCACCAGCGCCGGCAGGGGCCGCAGGCCCAGCCGCTGGTGCTGATCGCGGCAACGGAGGAGGGCTACGCCAATCTCGTCCGGCTCGTCTCCCGCGCCTATCTCGACGTGCCGGCCGGCGGGCCGCCCCATGTCGAGGTCGACTGGCTCGCGCCGCTGGCCGGGGGAATCATCTGCCTCACCGGCGCGGCGCGCGGCCCGGTCGGCTCGGCGCTCAAAGCCGACCAGCATGCGCTGGCCGAATCGCATCTCCTTCGCCTGAAGGCGATCTTCGGCGACCGGCTCTATGTCGAGCTGCAGCGTTACAAGGGATACGACCGCGGCGTCGAGGCGGCGACGATCGACCTCGCCTATGCCCACGACCTGCCGCTGGTTGCGACCAACGAGGCCTACTTCCCGGCACAGGACGACTACGAGGCGCACGACGCGCTGCTCGCCATCGCCGACGGCTCCGTGGTGGCGGTGGACGAGCGCAGGCGGCTGACGCCCGACCACCACCTCAAGAGCCAGGCCGAGATGTCGGCGCTGTTTGCTGACCTGCCGGAGGCGATCGACAACACGGTCGAGATCGCGCGGCGCTGCTCGTACTTCCCGCAGACGCGCAAGCCGATCCTGCCGCGCTTCACGGGTGCGGACGCGACCGATGCCGACGCCGCCCTGCAGGCGGAGGCCGACGAACTCGCCCGGCAGGCGCGTGAGGGCCTGACCGCGCGGCTCGCCGCCCACGACCCGACCCAAGGCTACACCGAGGACGACTACCGCCAGCGGCTCGAGTTCGAGATCTCGATCATCACCCGGATGAAGTTCCCCGGCTACTTCCTGATCGTGGCGGACTTCATCAAATGGGCGAAGGCCCACGACATCCCGGTCGGTCCGGGGCGCGGCTCGGGCGCGGGCTCGCTGGTCGCCTATGCGCTGACCATCACCGACGTCGACCCGCTGCGCTTCTCGCTGCTGTTCGAGCGGTTTCTGAACCCCGACCGCGTGTCGATGCCCGACTTCGACATCGACTTCTGCCAGGACCGCCGCGAGGAGGTGATCCGCTACGTGCAGGAGAAGTACGGGCGCGACCAGGTCGGCCAGATCATCACCTTCGGAACGCTCCAGGCCCGTGCGGTGCTGCGCGATGTCGGCCGCGTCCTCCAGATGCCCTATGGGCAGGTCGACCGGCTGTGCAAGATGGTGCCGGCCAACCCGGCCAACCCGGTCAAGCTGAAGGACGCCATCGACGCCGAGCCGCGCTTCGCCGAGGAGGTCGAGAAGGAGCCGGTCGTGCAGAACCTGCTCGACACGGCGATGAAGCTCGAAGGCCTCTACCGCCACGCCTCGACCCATGCCGCCGGCATCGTCATCGGCGACCGGCCGCTCTCCGAGCTGGTGCCGATGTACCGCGACCCGCGCTCGGACATGCCGGTCACCCAGTTCAACATGAAGTATGTCGAGCAGGCCGGGCTGGTGAAGTTCGACTTCCTTGGCCTCAAGACGCTGACCGTGCTCGACACGGCCGTGAAGCTGATCCGCCGCCGCGGCGTCGACATCGGCCTGTCGCGCATCCCGCTCGACGACCCCGACACCTACGCCATGCTGTCGCGCGGCGAGGTGGTCGGCGTGTTCCAGGTGGAATCGGCCGGCATGCGCAAGGCGCTGATCGGCATGAAGCCCGACCGCATCGAGGACATCATCGCGCTGGTCGCGCTCTATCGCCCCGGCCCGATGGAGAACATCCCCACCTACAACGCCCGCAAGCACGGCGAGGAGGAGATCGCCTCGATCCATCCCAAGATCGACCACCTGGTGAAGGAGACCCAAGGCGTCATCGTCTACCAGGAGCAGGTGATGCAGATCGCACAGGAGCTTGCCGGCTATTCGCTCGGCGAGGCCGACCTTCTGCGCCGCGCCATGGGCAAGAAGATCCGCGCCGAGATGGACAAGCAGCGCGAGCGCTTCGTCTCGGGCGCGGTCGAGCGCGGGGTCGCCAAGCCGCAGGCCGACTTCATCTTCGACCTTCTGGCCAAGTTCGCCGACTACGGCTTCAACAAATCCCACGCCGCCGCCTACGCCATCGTCTCCTACCAGACGGCGTATCTGAAGGCGCACTACCCGGTCGAGTTCCTCGCCGCGTCGATGACGCTCGACATGTCGAACACCGACAAGCTCGCCGACTTCCGCTCGGACGCGATGCGGCTCGGCATCGAGGTGGTGCCGCCCTCGGTGATGACGTCCTTCCGGCCGTTCGAGGTCGGCGAGAACCGCATCTACTACTCGCTCGCCGCCATCAAGGGCGTGGGCGAGGCGGCGGTGGACCACATCGTCGAGAAGCGGGCGGAGAAGCCCTTCGCCTCGCTGGAGGATTTCTGCGAGCGGGTCGACCCGCGCGTCGTCGGCAAGCGCGTGCTGGAAAGCCTGATCGCCGCCGGCGCGCTCGACTGCTTCGGCCACGATCGCGCCGCGCTGTTCGCCGGCCTCGAGCGGATGATGGGGCTCGCCGCCCGCGCGCAGGAGAACGCGGCCTCCGGCCAGGCCGACATCTTCGGCGCAGCGAGCGGGGTGCAGCCGCAGAAGCTCGTCCTGCCGCAGGCCGAGGCGTGGCTGCCGGCCGACCGCCTGCACCGCGAGTTCGCGGCGATCGGCTTCTACCTCTCCGCCCATCCGCTCGACGAGTACCGGCAGATGCTGGAGAAGATGCGGGTGCAGAACTGGACCGACTTCCAGGCGGCGGTGAAGCGCGGCGCGACCGCCGGCCGGCTCGCCGGCACCGTCACCTCCAAGCAGGAGCGCAAGACCCGCACCGGCAACAAGATGGGCGTCGTCAACTTCTCCGACCGCTCCGGCCAGTTCGAGGCGGTGATGTTCGCCGAGACGCTGGCCCAGTTCCGCGACATGCTGGAGCCCGGCCGCTCCGTCGTCATCACGGTTTCGGCCGAGGACCGGCCCGAAGGCGTCAACCTGCGCATCCAGACGGTGCAGGATCTCGAGAACGAAGCCAGCCGCATCCAGAAATCGCTGCGCATCTACCTGCGCGATTCCGCGCCTGTCGGCGCGGTGGCGGCGCAGCTCGGCGTGCGCGGGGAGGGGCAGGTGTCCTTCGTCGTCATCAAGGGCGACGGGCAGGGCGAGATCGAGGTGGCGCTGCCCGACCGCTACCGCATTACCCCGCAGGTCGCTTCGGCCATGAAGGCCGTGCCCGGCGTGGTCGAGGTCGAGCTGGTGTAGTCCGGGCAGGGCGTGGAACGAGGGCCGGCACGCGCGCGTTCCATCCGGTCGGCGGCGGATGCGCGCCACCGCCGGCGCCGTGGCAACGGAACCTGACCTCGCCCCGCGCGAAAGGACACGCCATGAACATCCCCAGGAACACGGTCTGCCTGTGGTACGACAAGGACGCGGAAGCCGCCGCCCGCTTCTATGCCGAGACCTTCCCCGACAGCTCGGTCGACGCCGTCCACCGCGCGCCCGCCGACTATCCGTCCGGCAAGGCCGGCGACGTGCTGACGGTCAACTTCACGGTCGCCGGCATTCCCTGCGTCGGCATCAATGGCGGGCCGACCTTCCAGCACGACGAGGCGTTCTCGTTCCAGATCGCCACCGACGACCAGGAGGAAACCGACCGCTACTGGAACGCCATCGTCGGCAATGGCGGCAAGGAGAGCGTGTGCGGATGGTGCAAGGACAGGTGGGGCATCTCGTGGCAGATCACGCCGCGGGTGCTGACCGAGGCGATGGCTGTCGGCGGCGAGGAGGCGAGACGCGCCTTCGAGGCGATGATGGAGATGGGGAAGATCGACGTCGCCGCCATCGAGGCGGCGCGGCGTGGCTGACGGTTTGAGGAGGATGGCGTCTTCGCGCCGCCACCCTCCGCAGGGCACATGATGCCCGGGACTATTGCGCCGGAGCCGGTTCCTGCACCGGCGGCTGGGCGGGCTGCTGCGCGCCGGCCGCCTCGGTGATGTGGCCGTTGATCCGCTGGGCGAGCTCCGGATCGGTCTGCGCCGCCTGGATGATGGTGTTGTATTCGTCGAGCGTGATGCCGTCGGCCTCGCTCACGGCCTCGACCATCTTCTCCCCGGCTTCCTGGCGCAGGCGCTGCTGGTCGTCCGGCGTCGCCGCCGACTCGATCTGCGGCTGGTAGGACTGGCTCACCCGCGCTACCTCGATGAAGGCGACGGCGAAGGATTTCAGCTTGGCGTCGTCCCCCCGCGCGG
>JAEZXF010000405.1 GCA_023419995.1 Pseudomonadota bacterium
CGCGACATCGGCTTCGTGTTCCAGGATGCGGGCGCCAGCCTCAATCCGGTGCTGCGCATCGGCGCGCAGGTGGCGGAGGTGGCGCGGCGGCATCTCGGGCTGTCGCGGCGGGCGGCACACGAGGCTGCGCGCGCGCTGTTCGAGCGGGTGCGCCTTCCCGATCCCGGCGCGGCGATGCACGCCTTCCCGCACCAGCTTTCCGGCGGCCAGCGCCAGCGTGCGGCGATCGCCGCCGCCATCGCCGGCCAGCCGGCGCTGCTCATCGCCGACGAGCCGACCAGCGCTCTCGACACCATCGTCCAGGCCGAGATCGTGGCCTTGCTGACCGGGCTGGTGGCCGAGTGCGCGATGACGCTGCTGTTCATCACCCACGACATCGCGCTCGCCTCCGGCTTCGCCGACCGCATCGCCGTGCTGCACCGGGGGCGTCTGGTGGAGGAGGGGCCGGCGGCGGAGGTGCTGGCCGCGCCGCGCGACGACTACACCCGCATGCTGGTCGCCGGCCATATCGGCCTCGACACGCCGCCGCTGGTGGGCGAGGCGGCGCCATGACCGAGCCGCTTCTCGCCGCGCACGGCCTGTCGAAGACCTTCGCCTCCGGGGGCCGCCGGGTCGCGGCGTTGGACGGCGTGTCGCTCTCCCTCGCGCCGGGCGAGACGCTCGGCCTCGTCGGACCTTCGGGCAGCGGCAAGTCGACGCTGGCGCGCGTCCTCCTGCGGCTGATCGAGCCGGATCGCGGCCGGGTCGAGTTCGCCGGCGCGGACTTCACCGCGCTCGGCGGCGAGGCCTTGCGGCGGGCGCGCCGGCGCATCCAGATGGTGTTCCAGGACCCGCTCGCCGCCTTCAACCCGCGCGCGACCGTCGCCGACGCGCTCGGCGATCCGCTGCGCATCCACGGCATCGTGCCGCGGCGCGAACGGCCGGCGGCGGTGGCCGCCCTGCTCGAGCAGGTCGGGCTTGCCGCCGACCTTGCCCGGCGCCCGGTCCATGCCGTCTCCGGCGGCCAGCGCCAGCGCGTGGCCATCGCCCGGGCGCTCGCCTGCCGGCCCGAGCTGATCGTGCTCGACGAGGCGGTTTCGGCGCTCGACGTCGCGGTGCGCAACCGCATCCTCGACCTGCTGGTGTCGCTGCAGCGCGCGCACGGCATCGCCTATCTCTTCGTCTCGCACGACCTCGCCGTGGTGCGGGCGGTGTCGCACCGCATCGCGGTCATGGACGGCGGCAGGATCGTCGAGCACGGTCCGGCGCGGGAGGTGGTGGCGGCGCCGCGCTCGCCGACCGGGCAGGCGCTGGTCGCGGCGGCGCCGCGCTTTGCATTCGCGGCCCGGACGTCCTAGATAGAGGGAGCCGGTGCCCAGCAGGGGCGGCCGGTCCATCCTGCCATGAGCTTCATCGCCGATCTCCACGTCCACTCGAAGCACTCCCGCGCCACCAGCCGGGACCTCGACCTCGAGCACCTGTATCTGTGGGCCGCGCGCAAGGGCGTCGGCGTGGTCGGCACCGGCGACTGCGTCCATCCCGCGTGGCTTTCCGAGATCCGCGACAAGCTGGTGCCCGACAATGGCGGGCTGTTCCGCCTCAAGCCCGAGATCGAGGACGCGCTCGCCGCGATGCTGCCGCCTTCGTGCCGGCGGTCGGTGCGCTTCATGCTGTCGACCGAGATCTCGACCATCTACAGGAAGGGCGACAAGACGCGGAAGGTGCACCACCTGATCTACGCGCCCGACCTCGCCGGCGCCGACCGGCTGGCGGCGCGCCTCGCCCGCATCGGCAACATCGCCTCGGACGGGCGGCCGATTCTCGGCCTCGATTCGCGCGACCTGCTGGAGATCGCGCTCGAGTCCGGCCCCGACAGCTATCTGGTGCCGGCGCACATCTGGACGCCGTGGTTCGCGGCGATGGGCTCGAAGTCGGGCTTCGATTCCATCGACGAGTGCTACGGCGACCTCGCCCCGCACATCTTCGCGGTCGAGACGGGGCTGTCCTCGGATCCCGAGATGAACTGGCGGGTCTCGTCGCTCGACCGCTACCGGCTCATCTCCAATTCCGACGCCCACTCGCCCGGCAAGCTCGGGCGCGAGGCGACGCGGTTTTCCTGCGAGGCCGACTATTTCTCGATCCGCCGGGCGCTGGAGACGGGCGAGGGCTATGTCGGAACGGTCGAGTTCTTCCCCGAGGAGGGCAAGTACCACATGGACGGCCACCGCGCCTGCCGGGTGCGGCTGACGCCGAAGGAGACGCTGGCGCTCGGCGGCCGCTGCCCGGTCTGCGGCCGGCCGGTCACCGTCGGCGTCGCCCACCGCATCGAGACGCTGGCCGACCGCGACGCGGCCGTGCCGCCGGCGACGGCCGGCAAGGCGGAAAGCCTGGTGCCGCTGCCGGAAATCCTGGCCGAGATCGCCGGCGTCGGCCCTGCCTCCAAGGCGGTCGCGGCCGCCTACGGGCGCACGATCGCCGCGCTTGGGCCGGAGCTTTCCCTTCTGGGCGAGGTGCCGGCCGAGGAGGTGGCGCGGACCGATCCCCTGCTCGGCGAGGCGGTGGCGCGGCTGCGGCAGGGCCGCGTGATCCGCGATCCGGGCTATGACGGCGAGTACGGCACGATCCGCCTGTTCGGCGAGGGCGAGCTGCCGCGAAGGTCCGCCCGCCGGTCCCCGCCGCCGCGCGCGACGACGGGTGATTGACCGTCCTATCCGGAAGGATACAATGCTTGGGTGCCGCGTCGTCAGGAGGAGACGCCTGCGGCCGATCAGACCCCGCAGAAACGTGGCCGCGCATCCCGGGAGGAGCGAATGAGCGCTACTGTGGCAGTCGGGCATGCCGACAGGGTGCATGCCGCAATCCGGACCGACGAGGCCGCGCGTTCGGCGCTCGTCGCCTCGTGGCAACGCTCGGCGTCGCTGCACCATCTCGACCCGGCCGAGCGCCAGCCGCCCCGGCGGATGATGGAGACGGAGCTGAAGCTCGCCCGCCAGCGCATCGAGCCGCTGGTGCGCGCAGCCCAGGCGAGCCTAGACCGGCTCTACCTCGCCGTCGGCGGCGTCGGCTGCTGCGTGCTCCTGGCCGCCCGCGACGGCGTGCCGGTGGAACGCCGCGGCGCGGTCGGCCGCCCCCCCCCCATCCCCCGCGGGGGCCGGTGG
>JAEZXF010000434.1 GCA_023419995.1 Pseudomonadota bacterium
ATCGAGCGCTCGTCGGCGCTCCGGCGGCCGGCGGCGCGCAGCGGCGGCAGGAGCCGCCACGCGACCCAGGCATAGACGAGGAGCCAGACGAGCAGCACCACGCCCATCGCCGGGTCGAGCATCGACAGGATCGTCGCCGCCAGCACCAGGAAGGCGAGGAAGCTCCACATCGTCTGCAGCGACGAGACGATGAAGTCGCCGGTCGCCTCGCCGCCCTGCAGGATCTTGGTGGCGATGCGGCCGGCGAAGTCGTTCTGGTAGAAGGCGTAGGGCTGCTCGATCACCCGCCGGAACGACTGCCAGCGCACGAGCTGGTAGAAGGACGGCACGATCACCTGCTGCTCGACCACGGCGTTGGCGACCATGACGACGGCGCGGATGACGAGCACGAGCACGAGGAACGCCGCGAGCTCGACCCAATGGTCGAGAAGAAGCTGCGTCGGCGACGACGTCTCCAGGAGGTCGATCAGCCAGCCGAGCGACCAGTAGAGCGCGGCATCGACCGCGCCCGACAGGCCGCCGGCGACGAGCAGCAGCAGGAACGGCCCCTTGGCTTGGCGGGCGAAGAACAGGATGAACTGCCACGCGTCGCGCGGCAGCACCTCCCGGCCCGTGTCACTGAAGGGCTCGATGACCTCCTCGGCCTTGCGCCAGATGCGCTCGGCGAAGGCGTCGTCCTTGCGTTCCTCGACGTCGCTCATTCGGCTGCGACTTCCTTCTCCTGTGCGCCCTGCTCGTCTTCCAGCAGGAAACCACCCGACTGCCTCTGCCATAGCTGGGCATAGAGGCCGCCCCTGGCAATGAGGGCGGCGTGGGTTCCCTCCTCGATGATGCGCCCCTTGTCCATGACGACGAGGCGGTCCATCGCGGCGATGGTCGACAGCCGGTGGGCGATGGCGATGACGGTCTTGCCCTCCATCAGCCGGTAGAGGTTCTCCTGGATCGCCGCCTCGACCTCGGAATCGAGCGCCGAGGTCGCCTCGTCGAGGATGAGGATCGGCGCGTCCTTCAGCATGACGCGGGCGATGGCGACGCGCTGGCGCTGACCGCCCGACAGCTTGACGCCGCGCTCGCCGACATGGGCGTCGAGGCCCCTGCGGCCTTTGATGTCGGAAAGCCCGGCGACGAAGTCGAGCGCCTCGGCCCGGCGCGCCGCCTCGACGATCATCTCCTCCGTGGCGTCGGGACGGCCGTAGGCGATGTTGTCGCGCACCGAACGGTGGAGCAGCGAGGTGTCCTGCGTGACGACGCCGATCTGCGCCCGAAGCGAATCCTGCGTGACGGCGGAAATGTCCTGCCCGTCGATCAGCACCTTGCCCGCCTCGAGGTCGTAGAAGCGCAGTAGGATGTTGACCAGCGTCGACTTGCCGGCGCCCGAGCGGCCGACGACGCCGACCTTCTCTCCCGGACGCACCGTCAGCGACAGGTCCTCGATGACGCTCTTCTTCTTGCCGTAGTGGAAGCGCACGTGGTCGAACGCGATCTCGCCGTGCGGCACGACGATCTCCCTGGCCCCCGGCCTGTCCTCGACGAGTTGCGGCAGCGAGATCGACTTGATGCCGTCCTGCACCGTTCCGATGTTCTCGAACAGCGCCGACACCTCCCACATGATCCACAGCGACATGCCCCACAGGCGCAGCACGAGGCCGAGCGCCACGGCGACCGCACCGACCGAGACCGCCTCGTTCAGCCATAGCCAGATCGAGATCGCGCCCACCGCCGACAAGAGCAGCGAGTTGAGGAAATAGAGGGTGCCGTAGAGCCCCGTCACCAGCCGCATCGTCCGGTAGGCGGGATCGAGGAAGCCCTCCATGCTCTCGCGCGCGAAGGCGGCCTCGCGCCGGGCGTGGCTGAACAGCTTGACGGTCTGGATGTTGGTGTAGCTGTCGACCACGCGGCCGGTCATCACCGAACGCGCGTCGGCCTGCTCCTCCGACACCTTGCCGAGCCGCGGGATGTAGTAGCGCAGCAGCCCCATGTAGCAGGCGAGCCACACGGCGAGCGGCACGGCGAGCCGCCAGTCGGCCGAGCCGACGAGGATCAGCACGCCGAGGAAGTAGACGACGACGTAGTTGAGCACGTCGATCAGCTTGATGACGCATTCGCGCACGGCCAGCGCCGTCTGCATCAGCTTGGTGGCGATGCGGCCGGCGAACTCGTCCTGGTAGAAGGTCATCGACTGCCCGAGCAGGTAGCGGTGCACCTGCCAGCGGATGCGCATCGGGTAGTTGGCGAACAGCGTCTGGTGGTTCAGCCACGAATTGACCAGCACGATGCCCGGCAGGAACACGAGCACGACGAACGCCATGCCGGCGAGCGTCCGGCCCTCGGTCTGCAGGAAGGTCTCCCTGTTCTGCGCCGTGAGCCAGTCGACGACGCTGCCGAGGAAGCCGAACATCCACACCTCGGTCAGCGCGATGATCGAGGTCAGCACCGCCGAGACGGCGATCAGCGGCCACGAGCCGCGGGTATAGTGCATGCAGAACGCCACCAGCGTGCGCGGCGGCTCCACCGGCTCCTCCGGGGGAAAGGGTTTCAGAAGGGATTCGAACCAGCGGTACATGACGGGGTCTTCTCTTCGATCATTTGTGCCCGCTGCGCGGGCCGGTATTCTTGTGTCGGGGCGCGCCGCCCTCCGGCGCGCCGGGCTTCGTTGCCATGGCCTGACCGGCGATCGGCCTCGCGCTCTTCGGCGACGGCGGGGCGGCGACGCCTTTCGGTGCGGCTGCGGCCAGCGCCCGCCGGAATGCGGCCGGCAGGGCGGTCTGGGACGGCTGCGGCGGCACGGCGGTCAGGCCTTGCGCGGGCGTGGCGGAATGGTCAGCCTCGGAACGGGCGGGAACGCCCCTGTCTTCGGCAGCGATGTCTTCGGTGGCGATCATGTCGCGATTCCTTCGAGATTCGGAAGAGGGCTTCCGGCGGAATCGGGACCGAGCGTGCGTCTGTCAGAAAGAAGGTCGAACCGAAACCGCCGTCAGGCGAAACGCCCCTCGCGCAGGCGCATGATGGCAAAGCCGAGCCGGTAATCCATCGAGGCCTCCTGAGATTCGGTTGACAAGGCGCCCCTCTTAAAGCGGCCTGGAAGAGAACGCCATGCTCCAGGCGATCACGTTTTGTGGACCATCGTTTCCCGTTTCCCCGGCGGCGCGCCAGCGGCGGGCGCGCGGCCGTCCGTCGTCAATCCGCGCTCGAAAGCCGCCGCATGGTGAACTCGATCACGTCGTCGGCACGCTCGCGCCAGCTCTCGATCTCGGTCCAGTAGGCCTGCCTCGGCCAGCGGTCGAACCATTCGCGCGCCTTGGCGCGGGCGGCAGGGCGCGGCAGGGCGAAGGTCTCGCGCACGAAGCCGTCGCGATCCTTGCGGCCGCCATCCTTCCGCGCCCTGTCGAGGGTGCGCCTGAGGCTGTCGAGCGGTGGCCTTGCGGGAACGCGCACGCGAACTCCCCCGGAAATGCCTTGACCCTTCCGGGCAACAGATTAGGGATCGGCGGCACAGTTTGCGAGTCATTTCGCCGCATGCCGCCGACCCCGGCATGACGCGCCGATGGAGAGTATTAATGGAGCGCCCAGACATACCGGCCGGCCTTCCGGACGGGATCGAGGACAAGAAGGCGGCGGCGAAGGCGTGGTTCGAGGATCTGCGCGACAGGATCTGCGACGCATTCGAGAAGATCGAGGACGATCTTTCCGGCCCGCAGTCGAGCTGGTCGCCCGGCCGCTTCGAGCGCACGCCGTGGCAGCGCGACGAGGGCCCCAATGGCGGACAGGGCGGCGGCGGGGTGATGTCGATGATGAGCGGCCGCGTCTTCGAGAAGGTCGGCGTCCACGTCTCCACCGTCCATGGCGAGTTCTCGCCCGAGTTCAGGAAGCAGATTCCCGGCGCCGAGGAGGATCCCCGCTTCTGGGCGTCCGGCATCTCGCTCATCGCCCACCCGCAGAACCCGAACGTGCCGGCCGTGCACATGAACACCCGCATGGTGGTGACGACGCGGCAGTGGTTCGGCGGCGGCGCCGACCTGACGCCCGTACTCGAGCGCCGGCGGACGCAGGAGGACGCCGACGCCCTCGCCTTCCACAAGTCGATGAAGTTCGCCTGCGACAAGCACCCGGCCGTCGCGGACTACGACCGCTTCAAGGCGTGGTGCGACGAGTATTTCTTCCTGCCCCATCGCAACGAGCCGCGCGGCATCGGCGGCATCTTCTACGACTGGCTGAAGACGCCGGAGAAAAAGGGCGGCTGGGACGCCGACTTCCGCTTCACGCAGGATGTCGGGCGCACCTTCCTCATCGTCTACAACCATCTGGTGCGCAAGAACTTCAACGACAACTGGACCGAGGCCGACCGCGAGGAGCAGCTGATCCGGCGCGGCCGTTACGTCGAGTTCAACCTGCTCTACGACCGCGGCACCATCTTCGGCCTCAAGACCGGCGGCATCGTCGATTCGATCCTGTCGAGCCTGCCGCCCGAGGTGAAATGGCCCTGACGCGGCCCCGGCGGAGACCGCGTTTTCCCGCTTCCGGCATTTTGTGATCGGCCTTTCGCAACCGAAGGGCCGGTTTCGTGTTATGCTATCCCTTGGCAACGACAAGAAGCGAAGGAGGAAGCCATGAAGGAATATCATTGCGGATCGCTGGTCCCCGGCTGCAACTGGCACACGCGCCATGCGGAGGAAGCCGAGGTGATGCGCCGTGCGGTCGAGCACATG
>JAEZXF010000020.1 GCA_023419995.1 Pseudomonadota bacterium
CCCTTCGCCCTTCGCCGAAAGGATCGTTCCGCTCTCTCTTTTTGCAAATCATTTGCATTTGCATTGACAGCATCGACTCGACGCTCTACCTGTTGGGCATCGTCCCGATTTGTCCCCCTTCCTCCAAGGATCGCCGATGCCGAGCACCAGAACCGTCCTTGCCGCGCTCTTGCTGGGCCTGATGGCCCTTCCCGCCGCTGCTCAGGCGGAGAAGTTCAAGGTCGTGACCACCTTCACCGTCATCGCCGACATCGCCCGCAACGTCGCCGGCGATGCCGCGACGGTGGAATCGATCACCCGGCCGGATGCCGAGATCCACAACTACCAGCCGACGCCGGGCGATATGCTCAAGGCGCAGGACGCCGACCTGATCCTGTGGAACGGGCTCAACCTCGAGCAGTGGTTCGAGCGCTTCTTCCGCAACCTCAGGGACGTGCCGGGCGTGGTCGTCAGCGACGGCGTCGCGCCGATGGGCATCCGCGAGGGCCCCTACAGCGGCAAGCCCAACCCGCACGCCTGGATGTCGCCGGCCGACGTGCTGGTCTATGTCGAGAACATCCGCGCCGCGCTTGCCGAGCACGACCCGCAGAACGCCGACGCCTATGCCGCGAACGCCAAGGCCTATGCCGCCGAGATCGAGGCCGTCGCCGGGCCGATCCGCGAACGGCTCGCCGCCATTCCCGAGGAGCGGCGCTGGCTGGTCACCAGCGAAGGCGCGTTTTCCTATCTTGCGCGCGATTTCGGCTTGAGGGAACTTTACCTGTGGCCGATCAACGCCGACAGCCAGGGCACGCCTCAGCAGATACGCAAGGTCATCGACGCGATGCGCGAGCACTCGATCCCGGCCATCTTCAGCGAAAGCACGGTTTCGCCGGACCCCGCCATGCAGGTGGCGCGCGAGACGGGCGCCCGCTATGGCGGCGTGCTCTACGTCGACTCGCTGTCCGGGCCGGACGGCCCCGTACCGACCTATCTGGACCTGCTGCGGACGACGACCGAAACCATCGCCAGAGGCCTTTCGCAATGACCAGGGCGCCCGTGCCGACGACAGGGCCGACGACAGGGGAGGCCGGCGCCGCGGGCGCCGGCCTCGACGTGCGCAACGTCACCGCCACCTACGCCAACGGCCACACGGCGCTGCGCGACGCCTCCTTCGCGATCCCGCGCGGCACCATCGCCGCGCTCGTCGGCGTCAACGGCTCCGGCAAGTCGACGCTCTTCAAGGCGATCATGGGCTTCGTGCCGCTCAGCGCGGGCTCGGTGTCGATCATGGGCGAGCCGGCCGGCCGCGCCTTGAAACGGAATGCCGTCGCCTACGTGCCGCAGGCCGAGGAGGTGGACTGGAATTTCCCCATCCTCGTCGAGGACGTGGTGACGATGGGTCGCTACGGCCACATGAACTTCCTGCGCATCCCTTCCGCGCGCGACAGGACGAAGGTGACCGAGGCGCTGGAGCGCGTCGGCATGGCCGCCTACCGCAAGCGCCAGATCGGCGAGCTTTCCGGCGGCCAGAAGAAGCGCGTGTTCCTCGCCCGGGCGCTGGCGCAGGAGGGCGAGGTCATCCTGCTCGACGAGCCGTTCACCGGCGTCGACGTCACCACCGAGGAGGCGATCATCGCGCTCCTGAAGAGCCTGCGCGACGAGGGGCGGGTGATGCTGGTCTCCACCCACAATCTGGGCTCGGTGCCGGAATTCTGCGACCGGGCCGTGCTCCTCGACCGCACCGTGCTCGCCTACGGCCCGACGCACGAGGTGTTCACCCGCGCCAATCTCGAGCGCGCCTTCGGCGGCACGCTGCGCCATTTCGTGCTCGGCGGCGCCGACCTGCACGACGACGAGGACGCGCGCGCCATCACCGTGCTGACCGACGACGAGCGGCCCTTCGTGCTCTACGGCGACCGGGCGCAGTCGACCTCCGGGCCGGCCGTGCCCGCGCCGGAAGACGATGCGGGGAAGGCGTAAGGATGAGCGTCCTCCTCGAGCCGTTCTCCTACGGCTACATGGTCAACGCGATGTGGGTGTCGGCGCTGGTCGGCGCGGTCTGCGCCTTCCTCTCCGCCTACCTGATGCTCAAGGGCTGGTCGCTGATCGGCGACGCGCTGTCGCACGCCATCGTGCCGGGCGTGGCCGGCGCCTACATGCTCGGCCTGCCCTTCGCCTTCGGCGCGTTCCTGTCCGGCGGGCTGGCGGCCGGGGCGATGCTGTTCCTCAGCCGGAAGACCAAGCTCAAGGAAGACGCCGTCATCGGCCTGATCTTCACCTCGTTCTTCGGCCTCGGCCTGTTCATGGTGTCGCTGTCGCCGGCCTCGGTGAACATCCAGACCATCGTGCTCGGCAACATCCTCGCCGTCACCCCGGCCGACACGCTCCAGCTCGTCATCATCGCCGGCGTATCGCTGGCAGTCCTGACGGCGAAGTGGAAGGACTTCATGGCCGTGTTCTTCGACGAGGCGCATGCGCGCTCCATCGGCCTGAGGCCCGGCCTGCTGCGCGTCGTCTTCTTCACGCTGCTGTCGGCCTCGACCGTCGCGGCGCTCCAGACCGTCGGCGCCTTCCTCGTCATCGCCCTCGTGGTCACGCCGGGCGCGACCGCCTATCTCCTGACAGACCGCTTCGGCCGCCTGATCGTCATCAGCGTCGCCATCGGCACGCTGACATGCTTCGTCGGCGCCTGGGCCAGCTACTTCATCGACGGCGCGACCGGCGGCATCATCGTCGTGCTGCAGACGATGGTCTTCCTCGCCGCGTTCCTGCTCGCGCCGAAGCACGGGCTTCTCGCCGCGCGGCGGCGGGCGCGCGCCGGGCTCGCGCCGGAGACGACGCCATGATCGAGACGCTCCTGCTGCCGTTCCAGTTCCCGTTCATGCAGCAGGCCTTCGCGGCGGCGCTGCTGGTGGCGCTGCCGATGGGGCTGATCTCGTCGTTCCTGGTGCTCAAGGGCTGGTCGCTGATGGGCGACGCCATAAGCCACGCGGTGCTGCCGGGCGTGGTGCTGGCCTACGCCGCAGGCCTGCCGCTCGCCGCCGGCGCGTTCGCGGCCGGCATGGGCTGCGCGCTCCTCACCGGCTACCTGAAGGAGAACAGCCGGGTGAAGGAGGACACGGTGATGGGCGTCGTGTTCTCCGGCATGTTCGGGTTGGGCATCGTGCTGTTCTCGTTCGTCGAGACCGAGCTGCACCTCGACCACATCCTGTTCGGCGACATCCTCGGCCTGACCTGGCCCGACGTCGCCGAGACGGGGCTGGTCGCGGCCGTGGTCATCGGCTTCATCGGGCTCCTGCGCCGCGACCTGCTGCTCAGCGCCTTCGACGCCATGCACGCGCGCGCCATCGGCCTGCCGGTGCGCTTCCACCATTACGGGCTGCTGGCGGTGCTGTCGCTCGCCATCGTCGGCGCGCTGAAGTCGGTCGGCATCATCCTCGCCGTGGCGATGCTGATCGCGCCGGGCGCCACCGCCTTCCTGCTGACGCGGCGCTTCGAGGCCATGCTGGCGGCGGCCGTCGCGATCGCGGCCGCCTGCTCGTTCCTCGGCGTCTACCTGTCGTTCTTCATCGACAGCGCGCCGGCGCCGACGATCGTGGTGCTGATGACGCTCGTCTTCCTCGCCGTCTTCGTCCGCTCGCGCTACAGGACGGCCGCGGAAGCCGCGTGAGCGGGGCTCAGCCCCGCGGCGGGATCACGAGGCCCTTCCGGCTCGCCGGGCGGGCGAGGCAGCGGTCGAGCCAGGCCAGGACGTTCGGGCTGTCGGCGAGGCCGACCAGGTCGCCCGCCTCGTAGAAGTCGCGCACGGTCCGCACCCACGGGAACAGCGCGATGTCGGCGATGGTGTAGTCGTCGCCCATCACCCACTCCCGGCCGGCCAGGCGGCCTTCGAGCACGCCGAGGAGGCGCTTCGATTCGCCGGCGTAGCGCTCCAGCGGCCGCTTGTCCTCGATCGCCTTGCCGGCGAACTTGTGGAAGAAGCCGAGCTGGCCGAACATCGGGCCGACCGCCGCCATCTGGAAGAACACCCACTGGATCGTCTCGTAGCGGCGGGCGGGATCGGCCGGCAGCAGTTTGCCGGTCTTCTCGGCGAGATAGACGAGGATCGCGCCCGACTCGAACAGCGCCAGCGGCTTGCCGCCCGGCCCGGCCGGGTCGATGATCGCCGGGATCTTGCCGTTGGGATTGAGCGACAGAAACGGCGCGTCCCAGGTCTCGTTCCGGGTGATGTCGACCGTGGGCGCCTCGTAGGGCAGCCCGATCTCCTCGAGCGCGATCGACACCTTGACGCCGTTCGGCGTCGGGAAGGAATAGAGCTGGAGCTTGCCCGGCTCCTTCGCAGGCCAGCGCGTGGTTACCGGAAAGCTCGAAAGATCGGTCATGACAAGCCTCTTGTCGGGAAGGCGCCGCCGCGCGGCACGGGAAGGGGTGGCACAGAGATAATCATCCGCCGGACTATGACAAGACGGCCGGGACAAGACGGCCGCGGCGAAACGCTCCGTCACCGCCGGGCCGCCGCCGGCGCCGCGGCTTCAGGGCCGGTAGGCCTTCACCGCGATCGTCGCGTTGGTGCCGCCGAAGGCGAAGGCGTTGCTGATCGCCGCGCGCACCTCGCGCTCGCGCGCCACGTTGGGCGTGACGTCGAGGTCGCAGGCCGGGTCGGGCACCCGGTAGTTGGCGGTCGGCGGCACGATGCCGTCGGTGATGGCACGGACGCAGGCGATCAGCTCGATGGCGGCGGTGGCGCCGAGGCAGTGGCCGTGCATCGACTTGGTCGAGGACACGGACAGGCGGTCGGCGGCGGCGCCGAAGGCGCGGCGGATCGCCTGGGTCTCGATCTGGTCGTTGGCCCTCGTGCCGGTGCCGTGGGCATTGACGTAGTCGACGTCCTCCGGCCGCAGCCCAGCATCGGCAAGGCAGCTGGCGATGGCCGCCGCCGGCCCCTCGACCGTCGGCGCGACGATGTCGGTGGCGTCGGCGGAGAGGCCCGCCCCGCCATATTCGGCGAGGATGGTGGCGCCGCGCGCCAGCGCGTGGTCGAGGCTCTCGAGCACGACGATGCCGGCGCCCTCGCCGATGACCAGACCCTCGCGGTCGGCCGAGAACGGGCGGCAGGTCTCCTTCGCCAGGACGCGCAGCGCCTCCCAGCCCTTGAGCACGCCCCAGACGATCGGCGCCTCGGTGCCGCCCGCCAGCATCACGGCGGCGCGGCCGAGCGCGATCTGGTCGGCGGCGGCGGCGATCGAGTGGTTGGCCGTCGAGCAGGCGGAGGTGACGCCGAAGACCGGGCCGCGCAGGCCGAGCTCCATGCTGACCTGCCCGGCCGGCGCGCCGGTCATGGCGCGCGGCACGGAGAAGATGTTGGCGCGCGGCCGCCCCTCGAGCAGGATGCCGCGATAGTTGTCCTCGATGCTCTCCCAGCCGGAGCCGCCCGCGCCGACCACGGCGCCGGCGCGGCGCGACGACGCCTCGTCCAGCGCGAGGCCGGCCTGGGCCGCGGCCTCGCGCGCGGCGATCACCGCGAGCAGGCTGAAGCGGTCCATCGTCACCAGCCGCTTGTGGTCGATGCCGTGATCGGGAAGCTGCTTGATCTCGGCACCGCACGCCACCTTCAGCTCGTGCAGCGGCGTGGTGGTGATGGGGCCGATGCCGGAGCGGCCGGCGCGCAGCGCGTCCCAGATCGCCGGGACGTCGGCGCCGAGCGCGCAGATGCCGCCGAGGCCCGTGACGACGATGCGCGGTCTTGCCGGATGCGATCGCGCCATGTCAGGCTTTGTTCCCGACCAGCTCGCGCACGGCCTCCACGATATCGCCGACATTCGACAGGTTCGACCAGGCGTCGACCGTGTTCATCTCGATCTCGATGCCGAACTCGTCCTCCAGCTCGAAGACGATCTCCGTCAGCTCGAGCGAGTGGATGCCGAGCTCCGTCAGCGGGGTCGCCAGCGTGACCTCGCCGAAATCGGGCGCGGCGTGAGCCTTGACCTTGTCGACGATGGTGGCCGCCAGTTGATCGCTCATTCGCCTGCCCTCGAACCCTGACACAATGGTGACGCCGCCGCGCGTCCGCGCGGTCCCAGCTATAGAAGCGCAATCGCCCGCGCGCAACAACCCCGGCCCGCGCGGAAATCCGCCGCAGGAAGTGTCGCCGCGCGGGGTGCCGCATATGCGACAAACCGGATTCCACTTATCGGCGCGATGCTCTACTCTGCGCCCATGGGAGCAGGGAGGCATCCGTCATGTATCAGGCCATAGGCTCGCCGGGATCGCGCCTCATCCGCGTCACGTGGATGCTCGAGGAGCTGGGCCAGCCCTACCGCATCGTCAAGGCGGCGCGCGACAGCGAGGAGATGCGGCGCTACCATCCGTCGGGGAAGGGGCCGGTGCTGGTCGACGGCGACGTGCTGGTCACCGACTCGGCGGCGATCTGCGCCTATCTCGCCGACAAGCATCCCGAGAAGGAGATGGGGCCGAAGACGCCGGCCGAGCGCGCGCATCTCAACGCCTGGCTGTTCTTCGCCCAGTCGGAGCTCGAGGCGCCGCTGTGGAACCGCCAGAAGCACCGCTCGATGCTGCCGGACGCGGAGCGCGTCGACGTCGGCCCGTGGACGACGGCGGAGTTCAACCGCGAGATCAACGCGCTGGAGACTCGGCTCGGCGAATCGCAATACGCGATGGGCAACCGCTTCACCGCCGCCGACGTCATCCTCGGCCATTGCGGGCAGTGGGCGCGCGACGCGCAGTTCGCCGTGCTGTCGGACCGGGTCAACGCCTATTTCGACCGCGTGCTGGCGCGGCCGGCGCTGGCGCGCGCCACCGCGCGCGAGGCGGCGGTGGAGTAGGCCGTCAGTCGGCGCCGCTCAATCCACGCCCCCTCAATCCACGAAGGCGCGCTCGACGACGAACTCGGCCGGCATCGAGTTGGAGCCTTCCTTCAGCCCGGCCTTCTCGACCAGCGCCTTGACGTCGCGGATCATGTCCATCGAGCCGCAGATCATCACCCGGTCGACGGCCGGGTCGAAGGCGGGGACGCCGAGATCGGCGAAGAGCCTGCCCGTCTCGATCAGCGTGGTGATGCGGCCGGTGCGCGGGTAGGGCTCGCGCGTCGTCGTCGCGTAGTGGACGAAGCGGCCCTGCGCCAGCTCGCCGATCAGCGGATCCTCGACGAGGTTCCTGGCCAGCTCCTCGCCATAGGTCAGCTCGGCGACCTCGCGGCAGGTGTGGGTCAGGATCACCTGCTCGAACTTGTCGTAGGTCTCGGGATCGCGCATCAGGCTGGCGAAGGGGGCGATGCCGGTGCCGGTCGAGATCATCCACAGCCGCCTGCCGGGCGTCAGCGCGTCGAGCACCAGCGTGCCGGTCGACTTGGTGCGCATCAGCACCGTGTCGCCGGGCTGGATCTTCTGCAGGTGCTGGGTCAGCGGGCCGTCCGGAACCTTGATCGAGAAGAACTCCAGCTCCTCGTCCCAGGACGGGCTGGCGATGGAGTAGGCGCGGAACACCGGCTTCACCGCATTGGGCAGGCCGATCATGACGAACTCGCCCGAGCGGAAGCGGAAGCTCTGCGGCCGGGTGATGCGGAACGAGAACAGCCGGTCGGTGTAGTGGCGCACCGAGATCACCGTCTCGGCATGGACCCCGGCGGGAATCGGGAATTCGGGGGCACGGGCTGCGTCCGTCTCCTGGCGCGCGGCTATGGTCATTCCTGGCATCCTGTCTGCTTGATGGCTGGCCGAGGGGCGCCGCTGGGGGCGAAACTGCGCTTGCGTGAGCCTTCGATTAATATAGGGAAAATTGCCACGTCAAGAGAGCGGCATAGGGCCGCATCGATTCCGGCAGCCGCGCGGCGCCCGTCATCGGCGGCCGCCGGCTCGGCCGAGACAGGAGGAAGGCATGCGCGCGAAGGCCCTGATCGTCGTCGACATCCAGAACGATTTCTGCCCCGGAGGGGCGCTCGCGGTCACCGGCGGCGACGAGATCGTGCCGCTCGTCAACGGCATGATCGCCGGCTTCGACCACGTGGTCCTGACGCAGGACTGGCATCCGGCCGGCCATTCGAGCTTCGCCTCCAGCCATCCCGGCCGCCAGCCCTTCGAGACGATCGACATGCCCTACGGGCCGCAGACGCTGTGGCCGGATCATTGCGTGCAGGGCAGCGACGGCGCGGCCTTCCACCCCGGCCTCGACCTGACGAAGGCCGAGCTGGTGATTCGCAAGGGCTTCCGGCGCGGGATCGATTCCTACTCGGCCTTCTTCGAGAACGACCACGCGACGCCGACCGGCCTCGCCGGCTACCTGAGGGAGCGCGGCATCACCGACCTGACCTTCGTCGGCCTGGCGACCGACTACTGCGTCGCCTACTCGGCGCTCGACGCGGTGCGCACGGGCTTCTCGGCGGCGGTGCGGCTTGACGCCTGCCGGGCGATCGACCTCGGCGGCTCGCTGGCGGAGATGACGCGGCGGATGGCCGGCGCGGGCGTGACGCTCGCCTGACCGCGGCTAGAGCGGTTCAATTTTTGACTGAATCGGCTGGGATTCCCATTGGCTGCGGTTTGTGATTCAAGATGCTGGCTGGAAGGAGGCCAGGATCTGATGACGCGAGCCCTTTCGAACGA
>JAEZXF010000107.1 GCA_023419995.1 Pseudomonadota bacterium
GCCAAGGGCGGCGGCAAGGAAAGCGCGAAGTTCAACGCCGGCGAGTTCTTCAGGAGCAGGCGCAAGCCGCTGCTGATGGGCGTGGCGGCGATCCTGCTGGCGCTGGCGGCGCTTCAGGGCGGACGCGCGTTCCTGGGCGGCAGCGGCACCAACGTCGCCCGCGCGCCGGCCTCTCAGACGGCGGTTGCTGCGAAGGCCGCGCCCGAGGCTGCCAAGCCCGCCGAGATTGCTACCGTGAAGGAGACCCCCGCGCCGCAGGTGCGCATGGCCGAGGCCCCCGCCCCGGCGGCGGAGGCGCGCTCCGCCCTCGCCGTGCCGCCGCAGAGCGCGGACGAGGTCGACGGCGACTGGCTCGACCTCGAGACCACCGCGGCCGCGCCGGCCCGCGAGGAAGCCGCGCCGGTGGCC
Organism: Pseudomonadota bacterium; assembly: GCA_023419995.1. Classification (GTDB taxonomy): domain Bacteria; phylum Pseudomonadota; class Alphaproteobacteria; order Rhizobiales; family Rhizobiaceae; genus Aerobium. Next base: position 409 of record JAEZXF010000107.1, read on the forward strand.
GCCGCCCCGGAGAGCCCCGCTGCCGCGCCCGAGGAGATCGACCCGCTGCCCGAGCCGGCGGCGGACGCACTGGCGGCCATTCCGCTCGATGCCGGCCCGGTCGCGCTGCGCGAGGCCGCGGCGACCGGCGATCCCAAGGCGCTGTTCGAGATCGGCAACCGCTATGCCGAGGGCCGCGGCGTCGCCGAGGACATGGCCAAGGCGGTGTCGTGGTACGAAAAGGCGGCCGAGCACGATCTGGCCCCGGCGCAGTACCGCGTCGGCAGCTTCTACGAGAAGGGCATGGGCGTCGCGCGCGACATCGCCAAGGCGAAGCAGTGGTACGAGAAGGCGGCGGCGAACGGCAACGCCAGCGCCATGCACAATCTCGCCGTCCTGCACGCGATGGGCACCGACGGCACCGGCGACAACGAGGTGGCGGCGCGCTGGTTCGCCCGCGCGGCGGAGCTCGGCGTCCGAGACAGCCAGTTCAACCTCGGCATCCTGTCGGCCAAGGGCGTGGGCATGCAGCAGAACCTGCAGGAAGCCTACAAATGGTTCGCGCTGGTCGCCAAGGGCGGCGACAAGGACGCCGCCGAGAAGCGCGACGAGATCGCCAAGGCGCTGCGGCCGGAGCAGCTCGAAACCGCGCGGGCCGCGGTCGAGCTGTGGCGCGTCAAGCCGCTGGACGCGGAGGCCAACGCCGTCGAGATCCCCGAAAGCTGGAGCGAGAGCGCCGGCACGACCGCGAGCGTCGACATGCGCGCGGCCATGCGCAACATCCAGCAGATCCTGAACAAGAACGGCTACCAGGCCGGCGCCGAGGACGGCATCATGGGCCAGAAGACCCGGACCGCCATCGCCGCCTTCCGCAAGGACAACGGCATGCCCGCGACCGGCGAGGTCGACGAGGCGCTGGTGCGCGCGCTGCTCGCCCTGCGCTGACGGCGCGGCGTCGTCGATTCCGCGGCGCCTTGCCGTGGCCGCGTTTGACTTCGCGGGCGCATCGTCGCAAGAACGGATTGCCGTTCGGCCACGTTCGCGATGGCGCGGGCGGCTGAGGAAACGGGCAGCAAACAGTCGGGTCTGACGGTGGGCATCTATCTGCCGATCGCTGAAATGTCGGTCAACATCGCCGTGCTCCTGGCGATGGGGGCGGCGGTCGGCTTCCTGTCCGGCATGTTCGGGGTCGGCGGCGGCTTCCTGATCACGCCGCTGCTGATCTTCTACAACATCCCGCCGGCGATCGCGGTGGCCACCGGGGCCAACCAGGTGGTGGCGTCGTCCACCTCGGGCGCGCTCGCCCATTTCAAGAAGGGCACGATAGACTTCAAGCTCGGCACGGTGCTGCTGACGGGCGGCGTCTTCGGCTCGACCCTGGGCGTCTGGGTGTTCTCGCTGCTGCGAAGCGTCGGCCAGCTCGACCTGTTCATCTCGCTGCTCTACGTCGCGCTCCTCGGCACCGTCGGCGGCATGATGCTGGTCGAGAGCGTGCGCGCGATGCGCCGCGCCGCGGGAGGCCAGCAGCCGTCGCTGCGCCGGCCGGGCCAGCACAACTGGGTGCACCGCCTGCCGCTCAAGATGCGCTTCCGCACCTCCAAGCTGTTCGTCAGCGTCATCCCCGTGCTCGGGCTCGGCGCGATCATCGGCTTCCTCGCCTCGATCATGGGTGTGGGCGGCGGCTTCATCATGGTGCCGGCGCTGATCTACCTGCTCAAGGTGCCGACCAACGTGGTCGTCGGCACATCGCTCTACCAGATCGTGTTCACCGCCGCCTACACCACCATCGTCCACTCGGCGACGAACCAGACGGTCGACATCGTGCTCGCCTTCCTGCTGATGATCGGCGGGGTGGCCGGCGCGCAGTACGGCGCCAAGGCCGGCCAGCGGCTGCGCGGCGAGCAGCTGCGCGCGCTCCTGGCGCTGCTGGTGCTGGCGGTGACGGCAAGGCTCGCTTTCGACCTCTTCGTGCCGCCGGCATCGATCTATTCGCTCACCTCGCTGTCGGGCATCTGAGCGATGCCGGCGCCCTGCCTCCTGCTCCTCATCGCCCTGTCCGGCCTCGCGGCGGCGACGGCGGCCCACGCGCAGGCGCCGGAGAACCCCAACCCGGAGAGCATCCAGATCGGCCTCTCCACCGACCGCGTCTTCATCACCTCCGATTTCGCCGGCGCCGACCTCACCATCTTCGGCGCGCTCGACTTCGCCGACCCGCTCTTCGCCCGGCAGGGGCGCTACGACATCATCGTCGTGCTCGAAGGCCCGGCGCGGCCGGTCGTCGTGCGGCGCAAGAGCCGGGTGCTCGGCGTGTGGATCAACACCTGGTCGGAAACCTTCGTCAACGTGCCGATGTCCTATTCGGTCGCGACCACGCGGGTGTGGCAGGACATCACCAGCCCCGACAGCTACCGCCAGATGGCGCTCGGCGCCGACAACATCACGCTGACGCCGCAGAACCGCGACGGAAGCCCGGCCACGCTCGGCGAGTTCAGCGCGGCGCTGCGCGAGCGCAAGAAGGCGAGCGGCCTCTACAGCGAGCGCGTCGGCGGCGTGCAGTTCCTGTCGCAGAGCCTGTTCCGCGCCACGCTGCACCTGGCGCCCAACGTGCCGGTGGGTACCCATCGCGCGCGCGCCTTCCTGTTCAAAAACGGCGCCTTCATCAAGGAGAGCTCGGCGCAGCTCGCCATCCTCAAAGCCGGCTTCGAGCAGCGCGTCCACCGCGCGGCGCAGCAGCACGGCTTCCTCTACGGCCTCGCCGCCGTGGCGCTGGCGGTGCTGACCGGCTGGATGGGCCGGCTGATCTTCCGCCGCGACTGAGCGGCCGCCCGCGCCGTGGCCGAGGTCGCGGCCGGCGGTCAGTCCGCCGGCAGGACGCGGATGGCGAAGATGTCGACCGACTTGCCGGCGCCGTCGATATCCGGGTTGATGGCGATGGTGCCGCCGGAGCCGGGGTTGCGGGCCGGCAGCTCGATCTCGAACAGGAACTCGCCTCGGGTGGCGCCGACCGCGTAGCGCTTGCGGCCGCAATCGCCCAGCTCGCCGAGGCTGCAATCGACCGAGATCTGCGTCTCCTGCCCCTCCTCCGTCCGCGCGACGATGTTGAAGACGGCGCGGCGGCCCGCCACCTGCTCCAGCACGCCCTGCCCGACGTCGAACAGCACCGGCGTGCCGGACGCGCCGGAACGGATGCGGATGAACTGCTCGCCGTCGTCCTGCATCACCTCGGCGCGCGAATCGCCGGGGGCGGCGACGGTCGCGGGATCGGCCGGAGTGAAGACATCGAGCCAGCCCTCGAAGGTCTGCGCATTGCCGGGAATGCGCGGTCCGCCATTGTCGCCGGCCTGCGGCGGCGGCGCGGCCACCATGTCGCGGGCGGTGCCGGAGACGATCAGCCACCAGACGGCGCCGCCGATGGCGGCCAGGATGACGAGGAGGACGAGCAGGCCGACGAACGGGAAGCGGCGGCGCGGGCGCGCGCGCCGGGCCTCGCGCGGCGGCGCGGCATCGAGGGCCTCGTCG
>JAEZXF010000109.1 GCA_023419995.1 Pseudomonadota bacterium
CACTCCGCCGAGAAGCACGACGGGGCGAAGCCCGCGGGCGCGAAGCCCGACCAGAAGCGGCCGTTCCGTGGCCGCCGCCGTCCGCAGCGCGGCCGCGTCGCCGCCTGACCAGACGGCTAAACGACAGCAGGGCTGGCCCAATTGCCGGGGCCGGCCCGATCGTCTAATCCGGTCCTGACGGCCCCGCCCGTCCAACGAAGACAAGGACAGGAAACGCCCCATGGTCGGACTCGCGGCGCTCGCGATCGCCTACATGCTGTCGCAGTTCTACCGCGCGTTCCTTGCGGTTCTCAGCCCATCCCTCATCGCCGACCTCGGCGCGACCAAGACCGACCTGTCGGTGGCGTCCGGCGCATGGTTCATCGCCTTCGCGCTGTCGCAGTTCCTGGTCGGCGTCTGGCTCGACCGCTACGGGCCGAAGCGGACGGCGGGGCTTCTCCTCGGCGTCTGCGGCGGCGGCGGCGCGCTGCTTTTCGCCCTCGCGACCAGCCCCTGGATGGTGACGGCCGCGATGGTGCTGATCGGCGTCGGCTGCTCGCCGGTGCTGATGGCGTCGATGTTCATCTTCGCCCATACGTGGTCGCCCGCCCGACTGGCCGTGCTGACCTCGTGGATGATGGGGCTGGGCTCGCTCGGCAACATCGTCGGCGCGTCGCCGCTTGCGGCCGCGGCCGAGGCCTATGGCTGGCGCCCGGTGATGATGGGCCTCGGCATCGTCACCGTGGCCGTGGCCGCCGCGATCCTCGCCTTCGTCCGCGATCCCGCGCGGGCCGAGCATGCCGGCGGCAGCGCCGGCTTCTCCGGCTATCTCGAGCTCATGCGCATCCGGGTCCTGTGGCCAATCCTGCCGCTGGTGGCGGTGAACTACGTGCCGCCCGGCGGCATCCGCGGCCTGTGGGCCGGCCCCTATCTCGCCGATGTCTACGGGCTCGACGCGCTGCTGATCGGCCAGGCGACGCTGTTCATGGCGCTGGCCATGTCGGCCGGAAACTTCCTCTGGGGGCCGCTGGACACGCTGTTCCGCACCCGCAAGTGGGTGGCGCTCATCGGCAACGCCATCGTGCTCGGTGCGCTCGTCTTCCTTGCCGTGAACCCGGTCACCAGCGTCGGCACCACCACCGTCATGTTCGTCATCATCGGCGTCAGCGGGGCGAGCTTCGGCGTGATGATGGCGCACGGCCGCGCCTTCCTGCCGCCGCACCTGACCGGCCGGGGCATCACGCTGCTCAACTTCTTCTCCATCGGCACGGTGGGGCTGATGCAGTTCGCCTCGGGCGCGGTGGTGGCCGCGGCGGCGGTTCCGGGCGAGCCGTCGGCGTCCTATGTGGCGCTGTTCTGGTTCTACGCCGTCACGCTCGGCCTCGCGCTCCTGATCTATCTGTGGGCGCGCGACGCCAAGCCCCACGGCACGGCGCACCACGCCGGCAAATGAGAAAATCCGGCCTTGAAAGCGGGGCCGGCGGTTTCTAGTTTCGCGCAAACCGACAGGACGAAGGAATATCGACATGGCTGCCTCGGTGCTCGACGTCATCGGCAACACGCCGCTGATCCGCCTCAGACGCGCCTCGGAGGAGACGGGCTGCGAGATCCTCGGCAAGGCCGAGTTCATGAATCCCGGGCAGTCGGTGAAGGACCGCGCGGGCCTGTTCATCATCCGCGATGCGGAGAAGAGGGGGCTGCTGCGGCCCGGCGGCGTGATCGTCGAGGGCACGGCCGGCAACACCGGCATCGGGCTGACGGTGGTGGCCAAGGCGCTCGGCTACCGCACGGTGATCGTGATTCCCGAGACGCAGAGCCAGGAGAAGAAGGACGCGCTCCGGCTCCTCGGCGCCGAGCTGATCGAGGTGCCGGCGGTGCCCTACAGGAACCCGAACAACTACGTGAAGGTGTCCGGCCGGCTGGCCGCGCAACTGGCGAAGACCGAGCCTGCCGGCGCGATCTGGGCCAACCAGTTCGACAACGTCGCCAACCGCGACGGCCACATCGAGACGACGGCGCAGGAGATATGGCGGCAGACGGACGGCAAGGTGGACGGCTTCGTCGCCGCCGTCGGCACCGGCGGCACGCTTGCCGGCATCGCCGCCGGCCTGCGCGAGAAGAGCAATGCCGTCAAGGTCGCGCTCGCCGACCCGGCCGGCGCGGCGCTCCACAGCTACTACACCACGGGCGAGCTGAAGGCCGAGGGCGAATCGATCACCGAGGGCATCGGCCAGGGGCGCATCACCGCCAATCTCGAGGGCTTCCACCCGGATTTCTCCTGGCAGGTCCCCGACGCCGAGGCGCTGCCGATCATCTTCGACCTGGTGCAGGAAGAGGGGCTCTGCGTCGGCGGCTCGACCGGCATCAACATCGCCGGCGCCATCCGGCTGGCGCGCGAGCTCGGCCCCGGCCACACCATCGTCACCGTCCTTGCCGACTACGGCACGCGCTACCAGTCGAAGCTGTTCAATCCCGCCTTCCTGCGCGGCAGGAACCTGCCGGTCCCCGGCTGGATGGACGCGAAGACCGACATCGCCGTCCCCTACGAGGAGGTCGCGTGATGGCGGCCGCGACCGAGGCGCTCTTCCGCGACAACGCCTATCTGAAATCGGCGGAGGCGGTGGTCGTCGCCGTCGACGGGCGCGGCATCCTGCTCGACCGCACCGTGTTCTACGCGACGTCCGGCGGCCAGCCGGGCGACACCGGCTTCCTCGTCCGCGCCGACGGCTCGCGGGTTCGCATCGCCGCCACCGTGACCGGCGAGACCAAGGACGAGATCGTCCACCGGCCGGCCGAGGGGGCGACGCTCCCCGTGGTCGGCGAGACGGTGACCGCCGAGATCGACTGGGAGCGGCGGCTCAGGCTGATGCGCATGCACGCGGCCTGCCACCTGCTGACGGTGGTCTGCCCGTATCCGATCACCGGCGCCGCGGTCAGCGAGGACGATTCGAGGGTCGACTTCGACATCCCCGATGCCGGCGTGACCAAGGCGGAGGTGACTGCGCGGCGGATGGACCTCGTGCGCGCAGATCATCCGGTCTTCACCACCTGGATCACCGACGCGGACCTGGCTGCCCAGCCCTCGCTGGTGAAGTCTAAGAA
>JAEZXF010000111.1 GCA_023419995.1 Pseudomonadota bacterium
GCGCGGCCTGCCTCTCGGTGCTGACCGATCGGCCTTCCTTCCAGGGCTCGCCCGAGTTCCTGACCGCGGCGCGCGACGCGACCTCCCTGCCCGCGCTGCGCAAGGACTTCATGTTCGAGCCCTACCAGGTGCACGAGGCGCGCAGCTGGGGGGCGGACGCCATCCTCGTCATCATGGCGAGCCTCGGCGACGACGAGGCGAAGGCGCTTGAGGACGAGGCGCACGCGGCCGGCATGGACGTGCTGATCGAGGTCCACGACGAAGAGGAACTGGAGCGCGCGCTGCGCCACCTCTCCTCGCCGCTCCTCGGCATCAACAACCGCAACCTGCGCACGTTCGAGGTCAGCCTCGAGACGTCGGAGCGGCTGGCCCGCTCGATCCCGTCCGACAGGATCGTCGTCGGCGAGAGCGGCATCTTCACCCATGGCGACTGCCGGCGGCTGCAGGCGGCGGGCATCGCCACCTTCCTCGTCGGCGAAAGCCTGATGCGCCAGCAGGACGTGGCCGCCGCCACCCGGGCGCTTCTCGGGCTGGACGCGGCGAACGCCGCCGCGGAGTAGGCGCCGTGGCCTCGCTCACCCATCTCGGCAGGACCGGCGAGGCGAGCATGGTCGATGTCGGCGGCAAGGACGAGACCGAGCGCACCGCCATCGCCGAAGGCGCGGTGGTGATGAAGCGCGAGACGCTGTCGCTGATCATGGAAGGTAACGCGAAGAAAGGCGACGTCATCGGCACCGCGCGGATCGCCGGCATCATGGCGGCGAAGCGCACCCACGAGCTGATCCCGCTCTGCCATCCGCTGCTGCTGACCAGGGTATCGGTCGAGATCGAGCCGGACGAGGCGCTGCCCGGCCTGCGCGTCACCGCGCTCGCCCGCGTCACCGGGAAGACGGGCGTCGAGATGGAGGCGCTCACCGCCGCCTCCGTCGCCTGCCTGACGATCTACGACATGGCCAAGGCCGTCGACCGCGAGATGACGATCACCGGCGTCAGGCTGGCCGAGAAGACCGGCGGCAAGTCCGGCGACTATCGCCTGGCGGGCGGCTAGGAGCCGCCATGGCGGGCTTGCTTCCGGTCGACGAGGCGTTGGCGCGGGTTCTCGATGGGGTCGGACCGCTTGCTGCGGAGGTTGTCGATCTCAGTCAGGCGGCCGGCCGCGTTCTGGCCGCCGACGTCGTCGCCCGCCGCCCCCAGCCGCCTTTCGCCGCCTCCGCCATGGACGGCTATGCCGTGCGTGCCGCCGACCTGGCGCGGGTCCCTGCCCGGCTGGCCGTCATCGGCGAATCCGCCGCCGGCCATGGCTTTGACGGCAGGTTGGGAGCGGGCGAGGCCGTGCGCATCTTCACCGGGGCGCCGGTGCCGGAAGGCGCGGACGCGATCCTCATCCAGGAAGACGCCGTCCTGCGTGACGACGGCGCGATCGAGGCCGTCGAGACCGTCCCGCCGGGCAGGCACATCCGCCGTGCCGGGCTCGACTTCGAGGCGGGCGACCGCCTGCTGCCGGCCGGTCGGGCGCTCGATGCCGTGGCCCTGTCGCTGGCCGCCGCAGCGAATCAAGCCCTCGTATCGGTGGTGCGGCGGCCGCTGGTCGCCATCCTCGCCACGGGCGCGGAGCTCGTCGCCGCCGGCGCGGAGCCGCTGCCGGAGCAGATTATCGCCTCGAGCGGCATAGGCATCGCGGCGCTGGTCCGCGATGCCGGCGGCACGGTGCTCGATCTCGGGATCGAACCCGACGACCTGCCGAGGATACGGGCGGCCATTCGCCGCGCCCGCGATGCCGGCGCCGACGTGATCGTCACCCTCGGCGGCGCGTCGGTCGGCGACCACGATCTCGTCGGCAAGGCGCTCGCCGACGAGAGGATGACGCCCGGCTTCTGGAAGGTGGCGATGCGCCCGGGCAAGCCGCTGATGTCCGGCCGCTTCGGCGAGACGCGCGTGCTCGGCCTGCCCGGCAATCCCGTATCGAGCCTGGTGTGCGGGCATCTCTTTCTCAAGCCGCTCGTGGCGGCGCTGGCCGGCCTCCCCTTAGCGGCGGAGCTGCACGAGGCCGTTCTCGGCGAAGCCATGCCCGCCAACGACCACCGGCAGGACTATGTCCGGGCCAGCGTCGCCCGGCAGGACGGGACGCTGGTGGCGCGGCCTTTCCCGGTGCAGGATTCGTCCATGCTGCGCACGCTGGCGGCGGCGAATGCGCTGATCGTGCGGCCGCCGCACGCCCCGCCTGCTACCATCGGCGACCGCTGCCGCGTGATGCTGCTGCGCTAGCCGCCGCGGGCCCTGCCGCGCACCGATATTTTGGGAACCAAATCCTCGACGGTCTGTTATAATTCATCTGAAGGGCGAATTGACGGATCATCAGGAGATCACGATGTTGAAACTCGTTTCCAGTGTGTGCGCAGCAGCGATGATGCTCACGCTGCCGCTGACGACGCCGGGATTCGCGATGACGAAGGTCGCGCCTTCATTGGTGGATCGAAGTGCAATGCAGGTTCAATGGGAACCGGGCAGCAAGATCCGCCCGCGCGATGATTTCAGAAGCGATCGCAACTGGCGGCGTGGCGACTATCGTGGTCCCCGTGGTTCTCGTGACTGGGAGCGTCGCGGCGACAACTATTACTATCGCGGCCATCGCGGCTATCGCCATCACCGCCCGGGCTACCGGCAGTACAATGGCTGGTGGTTCCCGCCTGCGGCCTTCATCGCCGGCGCCATCATCGGCGGTGCCATCGCCAACGAGCCTCCGGTGCAGTACCGGCCCCGCGGCAATGCGCATGTCGATTGGTGCTACAACCGCTACCGTTCGTACCGGGCCTCGGACAACACGTTCCAGCCCTACAACGGCCCGCGCCGCCAGTGCGTGTCGCCCTACGGCTGATCGCGACCGGCAGCACTTATTGCCAAACAGAAACCCCGCCATCTCTGGCGGGGTTTTTCATTTCGGGTAAGAGAGGTCCGTCCTACTCCGCCGCGGCGAGCAGGCTGGCATTGCCGCCGGCGGCGGTGGTATCGACGCAGACGGCCCGCTCGTGCGCGTAGGCGATCGGCTCGATCACGCCCGGAACCAGCCGGACGATAGCGTCCTGGCGCGCCGCGAGCGCCGAACGCACCTGCCGCAGCGCCTCGCCGCCCGCCGCGCTGGCGACGACGTCGACATCCAGCTCCGTCAGCACCACGGGGTCGACGACGCCCTCGAGCGCCTCGACCGGCAGGCCCTTGCCCAGAAGCGGCGCCAGCGCCGCGCGCGCGCCGGGCGCGACCGCGAGCACGGCGTTGCCGGCGGCGAGCGCCTGGATGGACTGCGCCAGCAC
>JAEZXF010000135.1 GCA_023419995.1 Pseudomonadota bacterium
GCCTGCTACATCGCGCGCATCCGCGGCGTGCGCTCCGCCATGCCGATGTTCAAGGCGCTCGAAGCCTGCCCCGAGGCCGTGGTCATCAAGCCGGACATGGAGAAATACGTGGCCGTCGGCCGCCAGGTGCGGGCGATGATGCAGAGGCTGACGCCGCTGGTCGAGCCGCTGTCGATCGACGAGGCATTCCTCGACCTGTCGGGCACCGAGCGGCTGCACGGCCGGCCGCCGGCGCTGGTGCTGGCGGAATTCGCCCAGCAGATCGAGCGCGAGATCGGCATCACCGCCTCGGTCGGCCTGTCCTACTGCAAGTTCCTCGCCAAGGTCGCCTCGGACCTCGAGAAGCCGCGGGGCTTCTCCGTCATCGGCAGGGCCGAGGCGCTGGCCTTCCTCGCCGACAAGCCGGTTTCGATGATCTGGGGCGTCGGCAAGGCGTTCGCCGCCTCGCTCGAGCGCGACCGGATCAGGACCATCGGCCAATTGCAGACGATGCAGCGCGACGAGCTGATGCGGCGCTACGGCACCATGGGCGACCGCCTCTATCGCCTGTCGCGCGGCGAGGACGACAGGCGCGTCCATCCCGACCACGACGCGAAGAGCGTGTCGGCGGAAACCACCTTCGACACCGACGTCGCCTCGATCGCCGAGCTGACGCCGGTGCTGAGGTCGCTGGCCGAGACCGTCTCGGCACGGTTGAAGAAGTCCGGCATCGCCGGCCAGACGGTGGTGCTGAAGCTCAAGAGCGCGGATTTCCGCATCCGCACGCGCAACCGCCGGCTGGCGGACGCGACACGGCTTGCCGACCGCATCTTCTCGACCGGCCTCGAGCTCCTGCGCCGGGAGGCGGACGGCACGCGCTACCGCCTGCTCGGCATCGGCGTCACCGACCTCGCCGACGACGGCCGCGCCGACCCGCCCGACCTCGTCGACACGCAGGCGCGCAAGCGCGCGCTGGCCGAGGGGGCCATCGATTCCCTGCGGGAGAAGTTCGGCGGAAAGGCGGTGGAGACGGGCTACACCTTCGGCCGCGGAACGCGGGGAAGGCCGAAGCGGCCGGACGAGGAGTAGCGCCGGCGCCGGACCGGGATCACGTCCCGCACAGGCTCGTCGCCGGAGGCGGGACGGCGCGGCGCAGCGAGCGGGTGACGGTCCATGGCGAGACCGAGAGGGAACGCGCGACGCCGGCGACGCTCTCGCCGCCGCGCAGCCTGTCGCGGGCGCTGGCGAGCTGGCCGGCGTCGAGCTTGGGCGGGCGGCCGAGCCGCGCGCCGCGCTTGCGGGCCGCGCCCAGCCCTTCCTTGGTGCGCTGCGACAGCGTCAGCCGCTCGAACTCGGCGAGCCCACCCATAACGGTGTAGCGAAACCGCCCGGTCGGCGTCGTCGTGTCGATCGACAGCTTGGCGATGTGGAAGTGAACACCGCGCCGATGCAGCGCATCGAGCTGCGACAGCGCATCCTTGGCGGACCGATAGGCACGGTCGAGGTCCCAGATGACGAGCACGTCGCCCGCTCTCAGCTTCTTGACCAGCCTGTCGTAGACCGGCCGCTTCCTGCTCACCGCCGACAGCGTCTCGACATGCAGTTCGTCGCAGAAATCCTTGAGGCCGTCGACCTGCCGGTCGGGGCTCTGTTCCGCCGTCGAAACCCTGAGATAGCCGATCTTCCTCGCTATGCTTCCGTTCGCTCCTTGCTCGTTCCAGAGCGAGCATAAACGAACGTTTTTGTTGAATGTTCCGGGAAAATGCCGCAGACTAAAAATTGGTGCGGGGAAATGCTAGTTTTCGGGTGATGGACGGTCCCGTCCCCGCTCCAAGTTGTCCACGCACAAAAACGTTCGTTTATGCACGAAGCATGCGGCAAGATATATTTATGTATCAAATATATAATAGAAAATATCAGTATATTTCTCGGAAAAAAGAAGAAAAGCGGCATTCTCCATCAATCTTCGTGCCGAAAACTCCGCGCATGGCAAGCGCAACCGTTGAGGCCCGTGAAGGAGCTCGTCGGCGTGATCGCGGAGCGATCAGGCAGGCAGATGCAATCGGGGTTCGGGGAATGACGGCAAGGTCGGCAGGGGCAGAGCGCGGCACCGACGGCCGGGCAGGCGACGGGGCGCGGGGGCGGCGATGCACATCATAACGCCTGCCCTGTGGACCCTGTTCGGGTTCTGCATCGCGTCGGCGATCTACCTGCCGTTCCTCGGCATGGGCAGCGTCTTCGCGCTGTGCGCCGTGTGGCTGCTGATCTCGGTGCTCGTCACCGAGCGCCGCATGCGCAAATGACGGCCGCGGGCGAGGCCGGGCGCGTCTTCGCCCGGCTCCCTCAGATGTCCGCCGCCGGCCGGCGCGGCTGGCCCGCGCCCGGATCGACCGGCGGATAGGATTGCGCCGGCTGGGGCGCGGCCGCCTGGGCGGTCGACTGCTGGCCGGTGCCGATCTGGCGCGCCACCCATTCGGGCACCTGCCTCTGCGGATACTGGAGCGGCTCGTCCTGGAGCACGACCACCGTCGTATCGAGCGCGACGCGGTTGTAGAGGTCGATGATGTCCTGGTTGAACAGACGGATGCAGCCCGACGACACGGCGAGGCCGATCGACCACGGCTCCGACGTGCCGTGGATGCGGTAGAGCGTGTCCTGGTTGCCCTCGAACAGATAGAGCGCGCGCGGGCCGAGCGGATTGGTCAGCCCCGGCTCCATCCCGCCGGCATACTGGGCGTAGCGGTCCGGCTCGCGGGCGATCATGCTCTGCGTCGGGGTCCAGCGCGGCCACTCGGCCTTGCGGGCGACGCGCGCGGTGCCCTCGAACTCCAGCCCGGCCTTACCGACGCCGATGCCGTAGCGCATCGCCTTGCCGCCCTCCTGGACGAGGTAGAGGAAGCGGTTCGCGGTGTCGATGACGATCGTCCCGGGCGCCTCGTGGCGGTGGTAGTCGACCTGCTGGCGGAAGAACCGGCTCTCCACCTTGCTGATGTCCGTGGCCGGCAGCGGGAACGCCTCGTCGGCGTGGGCGCCGTACATCGCGACGTAGTACGGGTCGGGACCGGCCGGCGCCAGGCTCTGCAGCCCCTCTCCCGTCGTCGAGCACGCGGCCAGGAAGGCCGGCATCGAGACGATGAACAGCCGGCGCGACATGCGGCCGGCTGACGTGGCCCCTTCGGGCCGGGGGGAAGCGGAGGTGACACACATGAAAGGAAATCCGAAGCTTGTTGTCGTTGCCTGCGAACGCCGGGAGAAGGCGCCGGTTCCCTCACTGCTTGCCAATTGGGGCCACTCATGGGGCGAGTTGAGGCGGAAACGTGGCAATGCCGCGCCTGTTGCAGCGCTGCAACACTTCCGCCCGGCCGGCCTCAGTCTGCGGCCAGCACCTCCCCATAGGCGGTCAGCGCCGCCGGAATGCCGAGGCCCGACAGGATCGCCGGGTCGCCGGCCGGGGCGGACGCGCCGCCCTGGGCGCGCATGGCATGATAGGCGGCGGAGAGCGACCCCGGGCTGATCGTCGAGATCACGCTGAAGCGGGCGGGCGCTTCGGCCCGCGCCGCGGCGCCGGCGGGCGCGGCGCCGGCCGCGGTGGTCATGGGTGCGG
>JAEZXF010000188.1 GCA_023419995.1 Pseudomonadota bacterium
ATCCACGACATCCTCGTGCAGGGCGCGCAGATGACGGTCGTGCTGGCGGCCGCGCCCCTGCTCGCCGGCCTGGTGCGCAAGGCGAAGGCGCGGCTGCTGCGCCGGCAGGGGCCGTCGCTCCTCCAGCCCTACCGCGACCTCGCGCGCCTGATGCGCAAGGAGGCGGTGGTGGCCGAGGGGGCGTCGTGGCTGTTCCGCGCCGCGCCCTACCTAGTCTTCGCCGCGACATGGGTGGCCGCCGCGCTGGTGCCGACCTTCGCCGGCGGGCTGGTGTTCTCGTGGACGGCGGACCTGATCGCCATCATCGCGCTTCTCGGCACGGCGCGCTTCTTCCTCGCGCTGGCCGGCATGGACGTCGGCACCGCCTTCGGCGGCATCGGCTCGTCGCGCGAGATGATGATCTCGTCCTTCGCCGAGCCGGCGATGATGCTGACCATGTTCGCGCTGGCGCTGGTCGCCGGCTCGACGCAGCTCGCCACCGTCTCGGCCGTGCTGGCGACGCCGGAGGTGGGGCTGCGCGTCTCGCTCGGCATGGCGCTGATCGCGCTGGTCATCGTGGCGATCGCCGAGAACGCGCGCATTCCGGTCGACAACCCGGCGACGCATCTCGAGCTGACCATGGTGCACGAGGCGATGGTGCTGGAATATTCCGGCAGGCACCTCGCCATGATCGAGCTGGCGTCGATGCTGAAGCTCGTCCTCTATCTCTCGCTCATCGCCTGCGTGTTCGTGCCGTGGGGCATCGCACCGGCCGGCGCCAGCGCGCAGGCCTTCGCCGCGGGCGCGGCGCTGTGGGCGGCCAAGCTCGGCCTCGGCGGCCTGCTGCTGGCGCTGTTCGAGACCTCCATCGCCAAGATGCGCGTCTTCCGCGTGCCGGATTTCCTCGGGGCGGCGCTGATGCTGGGCCTCCTCGGCACGCTGCTGCTGTTCGTGTCGAGGAGCCTCTAGCCATGCCGCACGCGCTTTCCTTCGACATCGCCCACATGCTGGCCGGCGGGCTGGTGCTGGTGTCGTTCATGCTGCTCTACCAGGACCGGCTGCACGCGCTGGTCAACGTCTACGCGCTGCATGCGCTGGTGCTGACGGCCTCCGTCGCCTGGCAGGCATGGGCGCAGGAGGCGCCGCATCTCTACATCACCGCGGCGGTGGCGCTGGTGTTCAAGGCGATCGTCATTCCGGTGGCGCTGCACCGGATCATCCGGCGGCTCGGCATCCACCGCGACATCGAGAACGTCGTCGGCATCGGCACGACCATGCTGACGGGCATGGGCCTCGTGGCGCTGTCGATGGTGGTGATGCTGCGTGTGACGGCCGATGCCGACCCGCTGGCGCGGGAGGACCTGGCGATGGCGCTCGCCGTCGTGCTGCTCGGCCTGCTGCTGATGGTGACGCGGCGCAATGCCGTGGGTCAGGTCATCGGCTTCATGTCGCTGGAGAACGGCCTCGTCCTCGCCGCCGCCGGCGCGCGCGGCATGCCGATGGTGGTCGAGATCAGCGTCGCGTTCTCGGTGGTCGTCGCCTTCATCGTCATCGGTATCGTCCTGTTCCGCATCCGCGAGCGCTTCGACACGGTGGACGTGCGCGCGCTCGACGATTTCCGGGGAGAGCGGCAATGACGGCGCTGCCGTTCGAGGCGACCGTCGCCGTCCTGGCGATCCCGGCCGCGGCGGCGCTGGTGCTGGCGGTGGCGCCGGGCTACCGGCTTGCCGCGCGGCTGAACGTGATCGCCAGCCTCATGACCTTCCTCGCCGCGCTGTCGCTGTTCGCCAGCCAGCGCCCGCAGCCGGGGCAGTACCTCTTCGTCGACGACCTCAACATCGTCTTCATCGTGCTGAACACCTTCGTCGGCTTCACCGCCAGCGTGTTCAGCGCCGGCTACATCCGGCACGAGCTGGAGACGGGACGGCTTTCGCCGGCCAACCTGCGCTTCTACCACGCCATGTACCAGACGATGATGTTCGGCATGAACCTCGCCTTCGTCGCCAACAACATCGGCCTGATGTGGGTGGCGGTCGAGCTGGCGACGCTGACGACGGTGCTGATGGTCGGCCTCTACCGCACCCACGAGGCGCTCGAGGCGGCGTGGAAGTACTTCATCCTCGGCTCGGTCGGCTTCGCGCTGGCGCTGTTCGGCACCATCCTCGTCTACATGGCGGCGCAGCCGGCCGTGGGCGAGGGGCACGACGCGATGGTGTGGACGATGCTGGTCGAGCATGCGGCGCGCTTCGACCCGGCGCTGCTCAACCTCGCCTTCGTCTTCCTGCTCATCGGCTACGGCACCAAGGTAGGGCTGGCGCCGCTGCACGCCTGGCTGCCCGACGCCCATGCCGAGGGCCCGACGCCGATCTCTGCCGTGCTGTCGGGGCTGCTGCTCAACGTCGCGCTCTATGCGGTGCTGCGCTTCAAGATCCTGCTGGCGGCCAATCCCGGCGCCATCGCCCCCGGCCCGCTGATGATCGGCATGGGCCTCGTCTCGCTCGTCTTCGCGGCGTTCATGCTCAACCGCCGGCGCGACATCAAGCGCATGTTCGCCTACTCCTCCATCGAGCACATGGGCATCATCGTCTTCGCCTTCGGCATGGGCGGCCCGCTCGCCAATTTCGCCGGGCTGCTGCACATGGTCATGCACAGCCTGACCAAGTCGGCGATCTTCTACTCGGTCGGCCACATCGCCCAGATCAAGGGCACGCAGAAGATGGCGGAGATTTCCGGCCTGACGGTGACGCATCCCGGCCTCGGCTGGGCGTTCCTGATCGGCGTCGTCGCGATCGCCGGCCTGCCGCCGCTCGGCGTGTTCATGAGCGAGTTCCTGATCGTGTCGTCGACCTTCGCCGTCGAGCCGCTGCTCGCCGTGCCGCTGGTGCTGGGGCTGCTGGTGGCCTTCGGCGCGCTGGTGCTGCGCGCCACCGGCATGGCCTTCGGCGAGCCGTCGGGGAACGCGCCCGCCGGCACCGCGCCGGGGTGGGTCTCCTACCTTCCGATCCACGCGCATCTGGCGCTGGTGCTCGCCGCCGGCCTCTATCTCCCGCCGCCGCTCGTCGGCTGGTTCCGCAACGTCGCCGGGCTTCTCGGCTGAGCGGGGAGGGTGAGGATGACCGACATCTGGCAGGGAATGGAGGGCAGGCGGGTCGCCCGCCACTGCGGCGCTCCGCGCCTGGAGGTGACGCGCGAGGACTGGCTCGGCGCGGCATCGGCGCTGTCGGCCGGGCGCCTGACGCTTTCTGGCCTGTGGGGCGACGAGGATGCCGTGCACATGGCGGTGCTGGCACAGGAAGGCCCCGATCGCCTCGCCGTGCTGTCGCTCGCCTGTCCGGACGGCACCTTTCCCTCCGTCGGCCGGCTGCATGCGCCCGCGATCCGGCTGGAGCGCACCGTGCGCGACCTCTACGGCCTGGTGCCGGAGGATGCGCCCGACCTGCGGCCTTGGCTCGACCACGGCCGGTGGGGCGTGCGCCATCCGCTGGGCAGGCGCGAGCCGGCGCCGGCGGGGGGCGACGCCTACGAGTTCCTGCCCGTCGAAGGCGAGGGGCTGCACCAGATCCCGGTCGGCCCGGTCCATGCCGGGGTGATCGAGCCCGGCCATTTCCGCTTCACGGTCTGCGGCGAGACGGTGGTGCGGCTCGAGGCGCGGCTCGGCTACACCCACAAGGGCATCGAGGGGCTGATGCGCGGGGCGCCGCTGTCGCGCGCGGTGCGCCTCGCCGGCCATGCCTGCGGCGACAGCACGGTCGCTTACGCGCTTGCCTTCTCGCGCGCGGCCGAGGCGGCGCTTGGCGTCGAGGTGCCGCTGCGGGCGCAATTCTTGCGCGCGCTGATGGCCGAGCTGGAGAGGCTGGCCAACCATCTCGGCGACATCGGCGCGATCTGCAACGACGCCTCCTTCACGCTGATGCTTGCCCATTGCGGCGTGCTGCGCGAGCGCGTGCTGCGCGCCGCCGAGGCGGTTTTCGGCCACCGCCTGATGCGCGGCCAAATCGTGCCGGGCGGCGTCGCCGCCGATCTTGCGGGCGAGGGCGTCGCCGTCCTTCGTGCGCTCGTCGCCGAAATCCGCTCGAAGTTCCCCGAGCTCGTCGAGCTCTATGACAACACCAGCTCGCTGCAGGACCGCACGGTCGCCACCGGCACCCTCAAGGCGGAGCTGGCGCGCCGCTTCGGCGCCGGCGGCCATGTCGGCCGGGCCTCCGGCCGCGACTTCGACGCGCGCCGGGCGCTCGCCTTCGCGCCCTACGACCGGCTGGCCTTCGAGGTGCCGGTCTTCGACGAGGGCGACGTCAATGCCCGCGTCTGGGTGCGCATCCGCGAGGTCGAGCAGTCGCTGTCGCTGGTGGAGCGGATCCTCGACGGGTTGCCGGGCGGCGAGGTTGCCGCGCCGGCGGAGCCGGCCGGGGAGGTGCGCGAGGGCGTCGCGGTCGTCGAGGGTTTCCGCGGCGACATCCTCGCATGGCTGCGCCTCGGCGCGGACGGAACCGTCGAACGTTGCCATTTGCGCGACCCGTCCTGGTTCCAGTGGCCGCTGCTCGAAGCCGCGATCGAGGGCAACATCGTCGCCGACTTCCCGCTCTGCAACAAGTCGTTCAACTGCTCCTATTCCGGGCATGATCTGTGATGCGCAAGCTGCTGTTCGAAAGCCTTATCCGGCCCATCCTGACCGAACGGCGGCCCGCGGCTTCGGACGACGCCGTGCGGCAGCTCGCCGAGGCCGTCGGCCGGAAGGCGCGGCGGCGGCTCGGGCGCTCTCTGTCGATCCGCGCCGTCGATGGCGGATCCTGCAACGACGCCGAGCTCGAGATCCACGCGCTGAGCAACGCCTTCTACGACGTCGAGCGCTTCGGCATCCGCTTCGTCGCCTCGCCGCGCCACGCCGACGTGCTGCTCGTCACCGGCCCGGTGACGAGGAACATGCGCCAGGCGCTGGAGCGGGCCCACGATGCGACGCCCGACCCGAAATGGGTGGTGGCGGTGGGCGACGACGCGCTCGACGGCGGTATGTTCGCCGGCAGCTATGCGGTGG
>JAEZXF010000190.1 GCA_023419995.1 Pseudomonadota bacterium
GCCTTCGACGGCGATTTTGAATAGGAGGATTTGGGCTTCATCTTCGTTCCTTCGTCACTACGACGAAGCCCAAATCCTCCTTAAATCACAACCTCAAATCTGTGCCATGGGTGCTGACGGGGGACAGGCTATCCGAACCGCAGTCCCTATTCGACCGTTAAATGGGGGTTGATCGGGTTCATGAAGACGCTCGCGATGGAGCTTGGCGAGCACAATATCCGCGCCAACGCCATTCTTCCCGGTGCCGTGGATGGCGACAGGATTCAGCGTGTCTTCGAGGGCCGGGCCAAGGCGACCGGCAAGAGCATCGACGAGATCAAGGACATCGCGATGGCGAACCAGTCGATCAAGCGCCTGATCGATCCCAAGGACATCGCAGCGCTGGCCGTCTTTCTGGCGTCCGATGCCGCCAAGACGATCTCGGGACAGAGCCTGCCGATCGATGCCGACATGCAGCGCAACTGATCATGGCATCCCCTGCCCGCGCGAGCAGTCCGACCGAAAGCGAAACTCCTGCTGTCCAGCCCTGGGCCGGGCGTATCTATCTTCTGGTCGGCATCGTGCTGCTCGGACTGTCGCTGCGGCACGCGGTCACCGGTGTTGCGCCGCTGCTGTCGACGATCAGCGCCGACATCGGCATGGGGGCCGTCGGCGCGACCATTCTCGGCATGCTGCCGACGATAGCATTCGGGCTCGCCGGCTTCCTCACTCCGCTCGTCATCCGTAAGGTCGGACTGACGCAAGCCGCTGTGCTGGCTCTTGTATTGGGCGCTTTTGGCACCTTGGTCCGAGTCCTTGCCGGAGGGCCTGAGGTGTTTCTCGCATTCGGGGCCCTGGCCTTATTCGGCATGGGCATGGGCAATGTCGTCGGCCCGCCTCTGGTCAAGCGCTATTTCCCGGACAGGCAGGCTACCGCGATGAGCCTCCTGGTGCTGACGACGCAAGGAGGCGCGACGCTTCCGGCCATGCTTGCCGTCCCCTTGGAGAATGGCAGCAACTGGCGCATCGCCGTGGGTTGCTGGGCAGCCCTGATGGTGGTCGCCGCCTTGCCCTGGATTGCGGCAATGCTTCGTGATCGCCGTCGGCCTGTCGAGCAAGCTGCTGCTTCGGCGACAGGTCCGAGTTATGGTCTCCCGGTCCTGATCAGAAACAGGGTGTCGATCGGCGCCGCGTTGTTCTACAGCATGGCCGCGCTCAACACATATGCGTTGCTCGCCTGGCTTCCCACGATATTCGCGGCTCAGGGACAGACCCAGGCCCAGGCCGCGACGATGTATTCGATCTATACCTTCATGACGCTGCCCATGGCGGCGGTAACGCCAGCGATCACCAGTAAGCTGAAGAACCCGTTGCCATTCGGCGTGATGCTCTCGTCGGTCGCGGCCATTGGCTATTTCGGCATTCTCTACGCGCCGTCGTCGACGGCGATGGTTTGGGCTTTCATCGCAGGCATCGGGGGCGGCGCATTTCCGTTCGCCATGACGATGTTCAACCTGCGGACACGATCGCCGGTCGGTTCGGCAGCCGTGACCGGCTTTGCGCTGGGCTGCGGTTATGCAGTCGGAACGGTCGGTCCCTTCCTGGGCGGCTTGCTCTCGACGGCGACCGGGAGCTGGGACCTGCCGTTGCTGGTATTTGCCGCCACTGCCATCCCGATGGCATTCGGCGCCTTCCTGCTCTCCCATAGCGGCATCTTCGAGGATCGAGACGCGGGCTAAGTCGGCTCGTGTCTTGAGAGCGATCGTCGGTGGGAACTTTAGCCCGACGGTCTGACATGGCCGCGATCGTCCCTTAGATGTTCAGTCCCGGCATCTGGTGGATTGGATTGAGGATGAATCTGTCGGGCTGTGAAGTCCAGACCTTGCAGATGTATTCGTAGGGTGTGAGGCCGCCGAGGGTCTTGAGCCTGCGGGTGAAGTTGTAGGTCGCGAGGAAGTCGGCGAGATGGCGGCGCAATTGGTCGTGGCTGTCGTAGTGATACCGCTTCACGGTTGCTTCCTTGATGGTTCGGTTCATCCGTTCGACCTGGCCGTTGGTCCATGGGTGATTGGGCTTTGTCAGGCGGTGCTCGATGCCATGGCTTTGGCGGGTGCGGTCGAACGGATGCCCACGCCATCTGGCAGTCGGACCAGAGCGGTTCTTCGGCAGATCGGCGAACTGGATGCCGTTGTCGGTCAGGATTGTATGGATGCGGTAGGGCACGACGGCGACGAGTTCATCGAGGAATAGCCGAGCTGCTGCGCCAGTGGCGCGGGCCACCAATCTCGCGAAGGCGAATTTGCTGGTCCGGTCGATGGCCACAAAGAGGTAAAGCTTGCCCTCGGCGGTCTGCACCTCGGCGATGTCGATGTGAAAGAAGCCGATGGGATAGGGCTTGAACCGCTGGCGCTTCGGCTTGTCGCCTTCGATATCAGGCAGCCGCGAGATGCCATGGCGCTGCAGGCATCGGTGCAGCGTGGAGCGGGTCAGGTGCGGGACCGAAGGCTGCAGGGCATAGAGACAGTCGTCCAGCGGCAGCAGCGTATGGCGTCGGAACGCCACGACCATCGCCTCCTCCGCTTCGGTCAGGACAGTCGAGCGCGGCTCCTTCGGCCCCGTCTTGAGATCCTCGACCGTTCCCCGCTTCCGCCATTTGGCGGCCGTCTTGGCGTTGATGCCAAGTTCCCGGCTCAACTGCGCGAGCGAAGCTTGCGATCGCTGTATCGCAGCTCTGACGGCGTGCGGGGGCGTGGCGCTGCCGTGACGAACTTGTCCCATAGTGCTCCCTTCCATTCCGCAGAAAGGATCACACCATCAAACCGTGGGGTCAAACAGCTAGACGCGGACCTGTTTCGGGGTGACGCCGTAGGCCTTGCGGAAGGCGGTGGTGAAGCTGGAGATGTTGTTGTAGCCGGCCATGTGGGCGGCGTGCGACACGGGGATGCCGTCGCTGGCGAGCGCGGCGCGCGCCGCCTCCAGCCTTTCCTGGCGGATGAAGTCGAAGATCGTGATCCCGAAATGCTCCTTGAAGTGCCGCTGCACGGTCGAGGCGCTCGATCCCGCTTCCTTGGCGATCAGGTCGATGGTCAGCTCCCGGTCGAGGTTGGCGACGATGAAGTCGCGGACGCGCTCGCAATGGCGCAGGCTCATCAGCGAAGGGTTCGGCTGGCGCCCCTCGCGCTCGGACACCATGGTCAGGCACGACTGCCACATGATGTCGAGCGCCTGCGCTTGCAGGTAGAGCGAGCTCAGGTCGCCCTCGAGAACCGGCGGCGGGTTCATGATCTTCTGCGCCAGCTGGAGGATGTGCTGGCCGGGCTCGAACGAGAAATGCGCCAGATGCTGGGCGAAGAAGCCGCGCAGCGTCGAGGCCTGCATGCCCTGCTGCGTCTCGAACAGCCGCTGCAGCCACGGCAGCGGGGCCGAGATCATCACCTTGCGCAGCGGCACGTCGCTGTCGTCGATGAAGCGCAGCGTGCTGTTGCGGGCGACGTTGAGCATGAAGACGACAGGCGCGCCGGCGGCGCCGCGCCCGGCGTCGACGCGGAAGGGGAGGCCGTCGATCACGAAGCGCTGCGCGCCCTGCAGCAGCAC
>JAEZXF010000208.1 GCA_023419995.1 Pseudomonadota bacterium
GTACATGGGCGAAGCCTAGCACCGTGGCCGGGCGATGCCACGGGAAACGCATGTGCCAGAAGCCGGGCCGCAGGCCTGGCCGGCGGCTCAGTGCCCCTCGAAGGACACCAGCGTCCGCACCGGCACGTCGAGCGCCTCGAGCTTGGCCCGGCCGCCGAGGTCGGGAAGGTCGATCACGAAGCAGGCCGACGCGATCTCGCCGCCCATCTGGCGGATCAGCCTGACCGCGCCTTCGGCCGTACCGCCTGTGGCGATCAGGTCGTCGACGAGGATGACCTTCTCGCCCGGCTGCAGGGCGTCGCGGTGCATCTCCATCTCGTCCAGCCCGTATTCGAGGCTGTAGGCGACGCGCACCGTCTCGTGCGGCAGCTTGCCCTTCTTGCGGATCGGCACGAAGCCGGCCGAAAGCTGGTGCGCCACCGCGCCGCCGAGGATGAAGCCGCGCGCCTCCATGCCGGCGATCTTGTCGATCTTGGAGCCGGCCCACGGATGCACCAGCTCGTCCACGGCGCGGCGGAAGGCGCGCGCATTGCCGAGCAGCGTGGTGATGTCGCGGAACAGGATGCCCGGCTTGGGATAGTCGGGGATCGTGCGGATGGCGGCGCGCAGCGTCTCTTCGAGCGAGGATGTCATGGCGGACCCTGATTGTTCTGCGACAGTGATGACCGAGCCCGGCACGAAAGAAAAGGGGCGGCTTGTTGCCGCCCCGTCCCGAACCCGGAAATTCCGGCGATCAGTGGTCGATCTTCGACCAGACCTTGCGCTTGGTGAGGTAGACCAGCGCGCCGAACAGCGCCAGGAACACCATCACGTTGAAGCCGGTGCGCTTGCGCGCCTCGAGGTGCGGCTCGGCCGCCCACATCAGGAACGCCGTCACGTCGCGGGCGTACTGGTCGAGCGTCTCGGGCGACCCGTCCTCGTAGGTGAACTGCTCGTCGAACATCGGCTGCGCCATCGACAGAACCGCTCCGGAGAGGAAGTGCGGGTTGTAGTAGGTGCCGGGCTGGACGTCGACGTGCTCCGGCACGTCCTCCTCGTAGCCCGTCAGCAGGTTGTAGATGTAGTCCGGCCCGCTCTCGGCATACTGGGTGAAGATGTCGAACACGAAGGTCGGGAAGCCGCGCTCCACCGCCCTCGCCTTGGCGATCAGCGAGAAGTCGGGCGGCACCGCGCCGTTGTTCGAGGCCGCCGCCGCCTCGGGGTTCGGGTACGGCGACGGGAAGCGGTCCGACGGGATGCCCGGGCGCATGAACATGTCGCCGTCCGCGTTCGGGCCGTCCTCGACCTCGTACTCGGCGGCAAGCGCACGCACCTGCTCGTCGGAATAGCCGAGCGCCTCGAGGTTGCGGAAGGCGACCAGGCTCATCGAATGGCACGACGAGCACGATTCGCGGTAGATCTTGAGGCCGCGCTGGAGCTGGCCCCTGTCGTAGGTTCCGAACGGGCCGGAGAACGACCACTCCTGCGGCACGGGCTTCTTCAGCGGATACTCGGCCGCCTGCGCAGCGCTCATCGAGCCAAAGGCGATGCCGAACGCCGCCAGTCCCTTGAAAAATGTCTTCATGGTCAAGTCCTTGTCTTTCCAGGGACGGCTCAGTTTGTCGACTGCGGCACGGCCGCGGTCTTGTTCTTCTCGAGCACAGCCTCGGTGATCGAGTTCGGCAGCTTGCGCGGCGTCTCGATCAGGCCGAGGACCGGCATGATGATGAGGAAGAACGCGAAGTAGTAGAACGTGCCGATCTGCGACATGATCACGTATGTCCCCTCGGCCGGGCGCGAACCGAGCCAGCCCAGGAAGACGGTGTCGATGACGAAGAGCCAGAAGAACAGCTTGTACCACGGACGGTAGACGGCGGAGCGGACCTTCGAGGTGTCGAGCCACGGCACGAAGAACAGCACCGCGATCGCGCCGAACATGGCCAGCACGCCGCCGAGCTTGGAGTCGATCGGGCCGATGCTGAAGGTGATGGCGCGCAGGATCGCGTAGAAGGGCAGATAGTACCACTCGGGCACGATATGCGCCGGCGTCTTCAGCGGGTCGGCAACGATGTAGTTGTCCGGGTGGCCGAGGTAGTTCGGAATGTAGAAGATGAAGTACGCGAACACCGCCAGGAACAGGACCATGGCGAATGCATCCTTCACCGTCGCATGCGGGGTGAAAGGCACGGTGTCGGTCTTCGACTTCACCTCGATGCCGGTCGGGTTGGTCTGGCCGGTGACGTGCAGTGCCCAGACGTGCAGCACCACGACGCCGGCGATCATGAACGGCAGCAGGTAGTGCAGCGAGAAGAAGCGGTTCAGCGTCGGGTTGTCGACCGCGAAGCCGCCGAGGAGGAGCTGCTGGATCCACTCGCCGACCAGCGGGATGGCGGTGAAGAAGCCGGTGATGACGGTGGCGCCCCAGAAGCTCATCTGGCCCCACGGCAGCACGTAGCCCATGAAGCCGGTGGCCATCATCAGCAGGTACAGGATCACGCCGAGGATCCACACCACCTCGCGCGGCGCCTTGTAGGAGCCGTAATAGAGGCCGCGGAAGATGTGGATGTAGACGGCGATGAAGAAGAACGACGCGCCGTTGGCATGGAGATAGCGCAGCAGCCAGCCGGAGTTGACGTCGCGCATGATCTTCTCGACCGAGCCGAAGGCGAGCTCCGTCGACGCGGCATAGTGCATGGCCAGCACGATGCCGGTGGCGATCTGCACCACCAGCATCATGGCGAGGATGCCGCCGAAGGTGTAGGCGTAGTTCAGGTTGCGCGGAACCGGATAGGCAATGAAGGAATCGTAGACGAGGCGCGGCACCGGCAGGCGCGCGTCCATCCAGCGGCCGAGGCCTGTCTTGGGCGTATAGGTCGAGTGTCCACCGCTCATGGTCTGATGCTCTCTCTTAGGCCTCAACCGATCCGGATGACCGAGTCGGAAATGAATTGGAATGTCGGGACCGGGAGGTTGGTCGGCGCCGGGCCGACGCGGATGCGGCCGGCGGTGTCGTAGTGCGAGCCGTGGCAGGGGCAGAACCAGCCGCCGAAATCGCCGGCCTGGCCGAGCGGCACGCAGCCGAGATGCGTGCACGAGCCGATCATCACGATCCAGTTTTCCTTGCCCTCGCCGGCCGAGCGGGAAATGTCGTCGGCGGGCGCGTCGGCGGCGATGTTGTCGTTGCGCGCGACGGGGTCCTTGAGGTCGGCGAGCGGCACGGCCTTGGCGGCCTCCACTTCCTCGTCGGTGCGGTTGCGAATGAAGATCGGCTTGCCGCGCCACTTGGCGGTCACCGACATACCCGGCTCGATGGAAGAGATGTCGACATCGATGGTCGCCAGCGCCAGCGTCGACGCATCCGGCCGCATCTGGTCGATGAACGGCCAGACGGCCGCGCCCGCGCCCACGGCGCCGGCAACGCCGGTGGCGATGTAAAGAAAATCGCGACGGTTATGTTCGGTGGCTTCGTTCGCGCTCACGGGGACCGGGTCCTTTCGCCTTATTTTCACCGGCAGGAACCCGCATAACCATAGCCCGACTCACAGTCACCTATCCTTGTAGATGTGCTGGCGGCTGGCGACGGCTGGCGGATTCCCCCTGCATTTGGCGAAGGTTTCTATGCCCGAGCCGCGCGCTTGTCCAGTATCACAAGGCCACACGGGCACATTGTCGCGCATTTCCCCCGC
>JAEZXF010000249.1 GCA_023419995.1 Pseudomonadota bacterium
CCGAGGCCCAGATCGCCGCGCTCGTCTCCGGGCGCATGGGCGAGCTGGGCGCGGCGCAGATCGGGGCATTGACCGCGGCGCAGCTCGGCTCGATCCCGGCCGACGACATCCTCGATCTGCCGGCCGAGGGGATCGGCGCCATCAGCCCCGCCGCGATCGGCGCGCTACCGCCGTCGCTGGTCGCCGCGCTCTACGCCAACCAGATCGGCGGGCTGACGCCGCAGCAGCTGGCCGCGTTGTCCTTCGGGCAGGTTTCCGCGCTCACCCTCGACCAGATCCAGGCGTTGCGGCCGGACCAGATCGGCGGGCTGACCTCGCTGGCGCCGCTCGGCACGGCGAAGCTGCAGGCGCTGACCGGCGAGCAGTTCGCGGGGCTGAGCCCGGCGGCCGTGGCGGGGCTCACCACCGCCCAGATCGACGCCCTGAGCGCCGACCAGATCGAGGCGCTGACCGAGACGCAGACCGCGCACCTCACTGCGGCGCAGCTCGCGGCGATGGCGATGGAAGACTTCGAACGGTTCTCCACCGGGGACATCGCGGCGATCAGCACCACGGCGATCACCGGCCTTGCCGTCGACTACATCGCCGGCCTCAGCGCGGGGCAGGTCTCCGCCTTCACGCAGGTGCAGGTCAACGCGATGACCGAGGACCAGGTCAACGCGCTGCTCGCCGCCTACCAGGAGTTCTGACGGCCCGGCGAACCGGGATACGTCCGGGCAGGCGTCGCGAAGCTGATTGGCACAAGACGCGCGGCGCCCGGAATGCGAAGGCAGGGCCGGAAAGCCGCGCGGCGGCTGGTCCGTGTCCTGCCGATGGAGCCGTTTCGACATGAGCGCACTTACACTCTGGCATTGCGCCGACGCCCGCTCCTTCCGCGCCTTGTGGGCGCTGGAGGAGCTGGGGCTGGACTACGAGCTGCGGCTTCTGCCGTTCCCGCCGCGCGTGTTCGACAAGACCTATTTCGACCAGAACCCCCTCGGCACCGTGCCGCTTCTGGTCGACGGCGAGACGCGCATGACCGAATCGGCCGCCATCCCGCATTATCTCGCCATGGTCCATGCCGGCGGCCGCCTGGCCCTCCCCGCCGGTCATCCCGAGTACGGCGCCTACCTCAACTGGCTGCACCACGGCGAGGCGACGCTGACCTTCCCTCAGACGATCTACTTCCGCTATGCGTGGGTGGAGCCCGAGGAACGCCGGCAGCCGGGCGTGGCCGACGACTACAAGCGCTGGTTCCTGGCGCGGCTGAGGCTGGCCGAGTCCGTCCTTGCCGACGGCCGCGACCATCTGGTCGGCGGGACCTTCACCATGGCCGACATCTCGGTCGCCTACGCCGTCCTGCTCGCCCTGATCCTCGGCATGGAAGCGGAGCTGCCGCCCCACGCGCTGGCCTGGTTCCGCCGCCTGGCGCAGCGGCCGGGCTTCCTCGCCGCGAAGGCGGCGCAAGGGGAGGGCGCCAGCCTGATGGCGGCCGTCTCGCCGCGGCCGTCCGGTCAGGAAAGGACGTAGTTCTCGCCGATGCAGACCTGCATGCCGCGCGATCCGTCGCGGATCGAGCGCGGCTTCAGCCCGAACGACGCCCGGATCGAATGGCTGAAATGGCTGGAATCCGGGTAGCCGAGATCGAGCGCCACGTCGGTCAGGCTGTCGTCGCGGTTGGCATGGTCCATGAAGCGGCGCGCGCGCTTCCACATCCGCTGGGTGCGGAACGAGATGTCCGTGTTCTCCTTGAAGAGATGCAGGAAGCGTGACGTCGACAGGCCGACGTCCTCGGCGCATTCGGCCGCCGATATCGTCGCCTCCGGCAGCTCGTCGAGCAGCCGGTCGAGGATGTGCTTGACGCGCGGGTCGATCTCGCGCGGCTTGAGCGTCCGGCGCAGGAAGTAGCGGTCGAACTCCAGGGTCGAGAAGCCGCCGGCGTCGCCGATGCGCGTCACCTCGCGCCGCGCCGCCAGGATGCGGCGGATCAGCCGCGTGTCCTCCGGCCCGTCGTTGACGTGGGCGATGAGGCCGGCGAGGGCCTCCCGGTCGACGGTCTCCGGCTCCAGGCACACGGTGGCGATGTGGCCGCCCGGCGTGCGCAGCTGGTGCGGCACGTAGGCGGGCAGCGCCACGATCCGGCGCGATCGCCACGGGCCGCCGTCGACGCGGACGTCGAGGTGGCTGTCGGTGGCGACATAGATGGCGATGGCGCCGAGGCGGCGCGTCTTCATCGCGTTGCCGAGAAGCCCGCTGTAGAACAGCCGGTCGCGGCCGATCAGCATCCTGCTCGGCAGTTTCTCGTTCAAACCGGCCATGGGTTCTCCTCCCAAAGAACGAAGGTCAGCTGTTGTCGGTCAGCGTCTGCCGCGCCAGCGCCGCGATGGCGGCGATTTGGGCGCGCCCGGCCGCTTCTGCCGCCGGGCCGTCGCCGGCGAGGATCGCCCGCGCCATCCGGTCGTAGCCCTCGAAGCGCAGCGCCGGCGGCAGCGAATGGTCGCGCCGGATCAGGTGCACCTGGATGCCGGGGATGATGCGCTGGAGCTCGCGGTTGGCCGACAGGTGCGTGAGGGTGCGGTAGAAGCGGTTGCGCGCCTTGACCATGTCGAAGCTGTAGGTCACGTCGCGGAACGCCTGCAGGCCCTGCCACGCCTCCTCGAAGCGGGTGCGGTTGTCGGCCAGGCCGATCTTCTCGGCGGCGAGGCGGGCGGCGAGGCCGATGCACAGCTCCATGACGTTGAGCGCGTCGATCGCCTCGCCGGGCGACAGCCGGCGGATGACCGCGCCGCGATAGGGCAGCACCTCGATCAGCCCGTCCGATTCCATGCGGCGGATGCTTTCGCGCACCGTGCTGCGGCTGACGCGGAACTGCTCCATCAGCTCCGGCTCCGACAGGCGCTGGCCCGGCGCGTAGACGCCGTCGTGCAGGCCGCGCACGATCTCGCGCACGATCCTCGCCGAGGCGCTCGGCTCGGGCCGGCGCGGCGTCTCGGCCGTGACGGCGGCAGCGGGCTTCATCCTCCCTCCGGAACATCCTGCGGCCGCTGCATGCGGCCTCCCCTTCTGGAGGGAGACTGGCCGCCGGCAGGCGAGGTTGTCAACCTGAATCGTCAGACGATATCGGCTGTCGAATTGCCGCAGGCGCGTTGCCGCTGCCGCCGGAAGGGGCGGCGGGAGGAGGTCGTCCGGGCTTGGCGGGGTCGAGCGGGAAGCATTTGCCGGCGCAGGCGTCGCCGGCGAGGAACGCCATGTTGCGGCGCCGGTTGGCGCGATCATGCGGGAGCTTGGGTTCGTACGGGCGTGCCATCCCGCCGAGGACCCCTTCGACCATCGCCTCATGAAGACGCCGGGCTTCTCCGGCCAGACGATCGCGGTCCGGAAGGCGGGCCCGCGCCCCTCGTGCGGGATCGCGGCGTCCCGCTCAGGGCCGGCTTCCGTCCTCCGCCGCCGGCTCGATCTCGACCAGGATCTGCCCCGCGGACACCTGGTCGCCC
>JAEZXF010000289.1 GCA_023419995.1 Pseudomonadota bacterium
TCCAAGGACTATGGCGAGATCGCCCGGCAATACCGGCCCGGCCACGCGGACTATGCCTATGACGTGAAATACGGCATCCGCGACCACCGCGGCGGCGGACGGTCATCCGCGCGCGAGACGGCTGCCCGCGTCGCTGCCGGCGCCATTGCCCGCAAGGTCGTGCCCGGCCTCGTCGTGCGCGGCGCGCTGGTGGCGGTCGGCGAGAAGGCGATCGACCGCGCCAACTGGCACTGGGGCTTCGTGGAGAGCGCGGAGAACCCGTTCTTCACGCCCGACCCGGCCTCCGTGCCGGTCTTCTCGGACTATCTCGACGCGGTGCGCAAGGCGGGCTCGTCGGTCGGCGCGCTGGTCGAGATCGTCGCCGAAGGCGTGCCGGCGGGACTCGGCGCCCCGGTCTACGGCAAGCTCGACCAGGAGATCGCGTCGAACCTGATGTCGATCAACGCCGTCAAGGGCGTCGAGATCGGCGACGGCTTCGGGACGGCGCGCATGCGCGGCGAGGACAACGCCGACGAGATGCGCATGGGCAACGACGGCAAGCCGATCTTCCTGTCCAACCACGCCGGCGGCATCCTCGGCGGCATCTCCACGGGGCAGCCCGTGGTGGCGCGCTTCGCGGTCAAGCCGACCTCGTCGATCCTGCCGCCGCGGCGCGCGATCGACAGGGACGGCAACGAGGTCGAGGTCCGCACCAAGGGCAGGCACGACCCCTGCGTTGGCATCCGCGCCGTGCCGGTGGGCGAGGCCATGGTTGCCTGCGCCATCGCCGATCATTACCTGCGCCACAGGGGGCAGACGGGGAAGGGGAGCGAGTAGGGAATAGCGAGTAGTGAGCAGTGGCGACGGAATGCCGTCCCCTACTCACTATTCACTACTCTCTACTCCCCGCGAACGAAGTGAGCACCACATGGCATATGATCAAAAGAAGATCGTCGAGGCGCTGCGCGCCTTCGAGCGGGGCGAAATCGTCGTCGTGATGGACGACGACGGGCGCGAGAACGAGGGCGACCTGATCGTCGCCGCCGTCCACTGCACGCCGGAGAAGATGGCCTTCATCGTGCGCCACACCTCCGGCATCGTCTGCGCGCCGATGCCGCGCGAGGAGGCCAAGCGCCTCAACCTCGCGCCGATGGTCGCCGACAACGACGCGCCGCATTCGACGGCCTTCACCGTCACCGTCGACTTCAAGCACGGCACCACGACCGGCATCTCGGCCGAGGACCGCACGCTGACCGTGCGCAACCTCGCCAACGGCAATGTCGGCCCGTCGGACTTCGTCCGGCCCGGCCACATCTTCCCGCTCGTCGCGCGCGAGGGCGGCGTGCTCATGCGCTCCGGCCACACCGAGGCGGCCGTCGACCTGTGCAAGCTCGCCAACCTGCCGCCGGTCGGCGTCATCTGCGAGCTGGTCAACGACGATGGCACGGTGATGCGCGGCCCGCAGGTTTCCGCCTTCGCCGAGAAGAACGGGCTGAAGCAGGTCTCGGTCGCCGACCTGATCGCCTACCGCCAGCGGCAGGAGACGCTGATCCAGCGCGTCGCCTGCTCGGACATCGAGACCGTCGCCGGCCCGGCCAAGGCCTATACCTATCGCCTGCCGTGGGACGCGATGCAGCACTTCGTCGTCGTGTTCGGCGACATCCGCGACGGCGTCGACGTGCCGGTGCGCCTGCACCCGGAGGACGTGGTGTCCGACGTCTTCGGCCCCGACAGCCGCCTCGACACGATCATGCACCGCATGGCCGAGAAGCAGCGCGGCGTCATCGTCTATCTTCGGGAAGGCTCCGTCGGCGTCGGCCAGGGCGCCGGCCGTCAGCGCCTGCCGGCGGGCGACGAGGCGCACGAGGAGGCGCTGCGGCGCGAGAGCGAGTGGCGCGAGATCGGCCTCGGCGCGCAGATCCTGCGCGATCTCGGCATCTCGTCGATCCAGCTCATCGCCTCGCGCGAGAAGCACTATGTCGGGCTGGAAGGCTTCGGCATCGAGATCGCCTCGACCGACATCATCTGACGCCGCGGAACGACCCGGGCTATAGTTGCGGCCTCGAATCGGGGGCGCGCCATGTGGGATTTCGATATCGGCCGAACGCTGGGCATCATGGCCAGGACCTGGCCGTTCATCGCGCTCCGGCTCGTCGTCTACCTCGCCATCACCGTCGCCTACGTCGCGGCGACGGGCGCGGGCGCCGGTGTCGGCTATGGGCTCGGCCACATCTGGTCGGAGCCCGGCTCCTCCGCCTTCGTCGGCGGCGTCGCCGGCTTCTTCCTCGTCTCGGCGGTGCTCTACTGGGCCCGCGAATACATCCTCTACCTCGTCAAGGCGGGCCACGTCGCCGTCATCGTCCACCTTGTCGACGGCCGCGAGGTGCCGGGCGGCAGGGGGCAGATCGGCTACGCCACGGAGGTCGTCAGGGCGCGGTTCAAGGAGGCGAGCCTCCTGTTCGTGGTCGACCAGCTCATCAAGGGCGTGCTGCGCGTCATCACCGGCCTGCTCGGCGGCATCGCCACCGCGCTGCCCGTTCCCGGCCTGCAGGCGGTCGCCGGCTTCGCCAGCTCGGTGGTCCGCATCTCGCTGACCTATGTCGACGAGATCATCCTCGGCTACAACGTCCGCACCGGCTCGGACGCGCCCTTCGACGACGCCCGGCGTGGCCTCGTCCTCTATGCGCAGAACGGCGGACGCATGGTCAGGAACGCGGTGTGGCTCGCCGTCTTCATGTGGCTCATCGCCATCGCCGTCTTCCTCGTCATGCTCGCCCCGGCGGCGGCCGTGCTCTACCTGATGCCCGGCGCGCTCGCCGGCTGGTCGTTCGCGCTCGCACTCGTCTTCGCCTGGGCGATCAAGGCGGCGCTCCTGGAGCCGTTCGCCATCGCCGCGCTGATGCAGGTCTATTTCAGGGCCATCGAGGGGCAGACGCCGGACCCGGACTGGGACAGCAGGCTCTCCGACACCTCGCGCCACTTCCGCGAGCTGAAGCAGCGGGCGGCCGAGGCGTTCGGCGGCCGTCCCGCGGCGCCCGTGTCCTAGGGGGTAGTGACGATTTAACGGGTTGGGATTCCCAAGGGAGAGCAAATCAGATTCAACGCTGATTTTTGGAGATCGGCGATGGACTGCGACACGCTTCGGGATGACCAGTGGGAGCGGATCAAG
>JAEZXF010000480.1 GCA_023419995.1 Pseudomonadota bacterium
CCGGCCAGCATGTCGGCCACCTGCCATGCCGCGCGCGGGTCGAGCAGCGTCGCGGCGCTGCGGGTTCCCGGCCGGTCGGATATCTCCGTCGCCAGCCCGCGGTTGGCGAGGCCGGTGTAAAGCCGCACCAGGTCGCGCAGCGACACGCCGGCACCGCCGAGCGCGATGGCCAGCCCCGGCGGCTCGTCGCGCGGCAGCGACAGGGAAACGCCGGCATGGCGCAGCCGCGAGGCGAGCCGCGCCGGCCCGCCCGCGTCGAGCAGGTGCACGGCCGGCACGTTCAGCGACATCTGCAGCGCGGTGCGCACCGAGACGTCGCCCTGGTAGGCGAGGTCGAAGTTCTTCGGCCGGTAGCCGGAGAAGTTCGACGGCCGGTCGGCGATGATCGTCTCCTGCGCCACCATGCCTTCCTCGAAGGCGAGGCCGTAGATGAAGGGCTTGAGCGTCGAGCCCGGCGAGCGCACCGCCCGCGTCATGTCGATCCAGCCGAAGCGGGCCTCGTCGAAGAAGCCGGCCGAACCGACCTCGGCGAGGATGTCCCCGGTCAGCGCGTCGGCCAGAACCATCGCCACCGACAGCCGCGGGCCGAGACGCTCGGCCGCCTCGCGGGCGACGCGCTCCAGCTCCTCCTGCGCCCGGCGGTCGAGCGTCAGGGCGATGCGGCGCTCGCCGGGGTTCTCGCGCAGCGCCAGCTCGGCCGCATGGGGGGCGAGCAACGGCAACGGGCGGCGCGTCGCCGGCGCGGCGTGGTCGCGGCCGCGCGCCGCTTCTGCCTCGTCCATCAGCCCGGCCGTCACCATGCGGTCCAGCACGCGGTCGCGCGCGGCCTCGGCCGCCTGCGGGTGGCGGTCGGGACGGCGGCGCTCGGGCAGTTGCGGCAGTGAAACGAGGAGGGCGGCTTCGCCCAACCCCAGCCGCTTCGGCTCCTTGCCGTACCAGGCGAGGCTCGCCGCGCGGATGCCCTCGAGGTTGCCGCCATAGGGCGCGAGGGTGAGATAGCGTTCGAGGATCTTGCGCTTCCCAAGCCGGCGCTCGATCTGGATCGCGCGTGCCATCTGCCTGAGCTTGGCGGCGACCGAGCGCTCGGCGCGGGGCTCCATCAGCCGGGCGAGCTGCATGGTGATGGTCGAGCCGCCCGAGACGATGCGGCCGTTGGCGGCGAGCTGGAGCGCCGCGCGGCCGAAGGCGAGCAGATCGACGCCGGCGTGGTCGTGAAAGCGCCGGTCCTCGTAGGCGACCAGCATCTCGACGAAGCGCGGGTCGACGTCGTCGAGCGACACCCCGAACCGCCATGCGCCCTGCGGCGTCGCCAGCGCGCGCAGCAGCGCGCCGGCGCGGCCGACGACCTCGACCGAGGTTTCCGGCGGGTCGAGCGGCGGCGGAAAGGCGCGGTCGAGCGCGTCGAGCCCGGCCACGCCCGCCGTGCCGGCGAGCGCGGTGAGGCAAAGCGCGACGAGGGCGTGCTTCATACGCATCGCCGTTTCCTCGGCCGTTGGCGCTGCTCCTCACCTGCCTGCCGGCATCCTCTCCCCGCCAACGGGGAGAGGAGAGACTGCCGAGACGTTGCCGCGTCACCATCTCCCCGTTCACGGGGAGAAGGTGCCCGAAGGGCGGATGAGGGGCGGCGCGGCGCGTGCAGCATGAAACGCCTTTCTCCGCTCATCGTGCCGCCGTCACCTCCATCATGCCGGCGGCCGTGCGGGCGTTGAACTGCGGCCGGTACATGTCCTCGACCACGGCGGCCGGGTGGGCGTAGACGCCGGGCGTCACCGCGCGCACGACATAGGCCGCGGTGAAGGTGCTCGGCTCCTCGACGTCGAAGGCGGCCACGAACCGGTCGCTGCGGAACTCGCTGTGCGCGGCGGAAGGCTCGCCCAGCCACTCGAACTCCGCCAGCTCGGCGCTGCCGACGAGGCGCGGGTTGTCGATCTCGAAGCCCGCCGGCAGAAGGTCGGTGATGGCGATGCGCGCCGGCCACTCGTTGTGGGACTCGACCTCGAGCACGACGACGAAGCGGTCGTTCTGCGCCGTCTCGGTCACGTTCGCCTCCTCGCCGTCGAGCGTGTAGTAGGCGCGCGTGATCGTGAAGCCGTCGCCGCCGGCCGGCAGCGGGTCGGCGGGCGCGGCGACCGTGGTCACCACCGCGTCGACCGGCTCGCTTCCCCGGTTGACGAGAGTGATCGGCGCGTCGAGAAGCTCCGCGCCGCCGACGCGGCGGGCGAACGCGCCCTCGTGCGCGGCGCCGTCGACGTCGAGGCGGATCGCCTCGCTCGACGCGGCGATGGCGCGGGCGGCCAGCACCATCCACACCTGCTCCTGCGTGCTCGTCCACTCCTTGCGCGAGCGCTCCTCGGCGACGAAGCGGACGAGGGCCGGCACCACGGCAGGCGCGGGCTTCACCTCGGCGGCGAGCGCCAGGATGGCCGCGCCGTCGCGCAGCGGCGAGCCGTAGTCCGAGCGGGCCAGGCTCGCGTCGATGCTGGCCTGTACCTGGCGCAGCGCCGCGGCGAAGGCAGCCTCCGCCCGGCGGTTGTCGCCATAGAGAGCGAGGCTCGCTGCGATCTGGGCGCGGGCCATCGGGCTGGCGAAGGCGTCGATGCGGGCGTCGGCGTAGTAGCGCAGGTCGCCGATCGACGCCTTGCGGTTGCGCGCCAGCACGTAGAGCGAATAGGCGATCTCCGTGCCGCGCTCGTCGAGGTCGGTGGTGTAGGAAAGCTGGTTCTGCAGGTTGTCGAGCGCGCTGGCGAAGCCTTGCGCCGGCACCGCGTAGCCGGCCTCGCGGGCGCGGGTGAGGAACTCGGTGACGTAGGCGTCGAGCCACAGGTCGCCCCAGCCCGGCCCCCACAGGCCGAACGAGCCGGACGAGGACTGGAAGGTCATGATGCGGGCGATGGCCTTCTCGACCTTGTCCCTGAGGTCCGGGTCGACGTCGAGGCCGGCCGCCGCCGACAGCTCGCCCGCGTAGATGAGCGGCAGCGCGCGGCTGATCGTCTGCTCCGAGCAGCCGTAGGGGTAGCGGTCGAGCGTGGTGAGCAGCGACGGCACGTCGAAGGCGGCGGCGTACGACACGCCGACCGCGACGGAAGCGCCGTCGAGGATGCTGTCGGCCAGCAGCCCGCCGTCGACGCGCAGCGAGCCGCCATTGGCTGCGAGGCCGACGACGCGCTGGCTGGTCACCGGCATGGCCGGCGGGCGCACCGTCAGGAACAGGCTGCGCTCCACCGTCGTGCCGTCTTCGTGCACGAGCGAGACGAGGATGGTGGCGTCGCCGGTGGCGCGGGCCGTCAGCGGCAGCGTCACCGTGGTGCGCGCGTCCGCGGCGAGATCGATGCTCTGCGGCGGCGTGCCGAAGTCGAGCTGCGCATCGCCGCCGGCCTTGACCGCCAGCGCGTAGGCGCCGGCCGGGCCGTCGGTGTTGTGGATGTCGAGCCGGATCTGGGCGCGGTCGCCGGTGGCAAGGAAGCGCGGCTGGCCGGCCGTCACCACCACGGGATCGCGGATCACCACGTCGGCGCTCGCCTGCCCCACGGCGGTCTTCGACCATGCGACGGCCATGACGCGCGCCGTGCCGTTGAACTCGGGAATGTCGAACGACACCTCGGCCTTGCCCTCGGCGTCGACGACGACCGGGCCCGAGAAGAAGGCGACCAGCTTCTCGGTGGGCGGGCTGCCCTCGATGGCCATGTTGCCGCCGTCGCCGCCGGTGCGGATGCGGCCGAAGGCGCCGGCCGAGCCGTCGATCAGCATGCCGTAGAGGTCGCGCATCTCGATGCCCAGCCGCCGCTGGCCGAAATACCAGCCGGCCGGGTCCGGGGCCTTGTAGCGCGTGAGGTTGAGGATGCCGACGTCGACGGCCGCGACCGTGACGTAAGCTTCCTCGCCGGGCGCGAGTCCTTCGAGCGTGACGGGCACGGCGAGGGCCGCGCGCGGATCGGAGCGCTCCGGCGTGCCGAGGGCGACGTCAAGCTTGCGCGACGCCGGCTCGACCGCCAGCCATTTCAGGCCGATGGCGCGGGCGGGAAGGCGGCTTTCCGCCGCGTCGCCCGGCCGGTAGAGCGTCGCCGTGACGTAGGCGCCCGCGCCCCAGTCGGCGCCGACGGGGATCTCGATCTCGGCGCCGTCTTCCGGCACGCTGGCGTCGAGCGTGGCGAGGAGGCGTTCGGCGCCGACCGTGACCAGCAACTCGCCGGCGAAGCGCGGCGACACCTTGAGCCGTGCCACGTCGCCCGGCTCGTAGCGGTCCTTGTCGAGCGCGATTTCCAGCCCGTCCGGCGTTTCGGTCGAGCCCGGCTGCACGAACCAGCCGGCATTGAAGGCGAAGCTCGCGACCGGCCCGGCAGGGTCCTGGGCCTCGATATCGAGGCGGTAGCGGCCCCAGCCGACGGTGACCGACAGCGCCGCCGGCTCGCCGGCGTCGATGTCGATGCGGCCGGCGTCGATGCGGCTTTCGCTCTCGATCGCCTCGTAGTTCCATGAGTTACCGGAGCGATACCACTGGTAGTTGCGCTCGATCTTCGTCAGCGTCCAGCGCGCGCCGTCGATGGTGAGGCGCTCGCCCTCGGGCGTCGCGGCGATGACGCGGAAGCCGGCGGTCGCGTTCTCCGCGACCTCGGCGCCGGTGAAGTCGGGGCGGATGCCGATGACAGGGCCCTCGGGGCGGATCGAGAACGAGGCGCTGCGCTCGACGGCGCGGCCGCCGCCCTCGCGCATCCGCACCGTGACCTTGCCGTCGTAGAGGCGCGTGGTCGAGGGCAGGGCGTCGACCACGGCCTCGAAGGCGGCCTTGCCGTCGTCGTCGGTCGCGTCGAGGTCGAGCGGCACGGACACGGCCTCGACTTCCTCGTCGGCGAGGCCGAACAGGAAGCCGGGGAACTTCTCCCACTCGCGCTTGACGCCGACGGCGACCTCGCCCTCGAGGTCGAGCCCGGCGG
>JAEZXF010000484.1 GCA_023419995.1 Pseudomonadota bacterium
ATTCGGTGCTGGCGGCCGGCACCAACGAGGACGTGGTGATGCTGTGGTATCCGCACCTGTCCGAGCACGAGCGCAAGCGGGCGCTCGACGAGTTCGACCGGATGACCGCTGCCGACGAGATTGCCGAGCCGGTGCCGCTGCCCGGCTGCCAGGCCGCGCTGTCGGCGCTGCATGCCGCGGGCTACCGGCTGGGCGTGGCCACCAACGATTCGACCGGCGGGGCTGAGCGCACGCTGCTCGCCCTCGGCGTGGCCCAGATGTTCGATGCTGCCTACGGCTACGATGCCGTCGCCAATCCCAAACCCGCGCCCGACACGGTCCACGCCTTCTGCGACCTGACCGGGCTGCGGCCGTCGCAGCTCGCCATGGTCGGCGACAATCGCCACGATTTGCAGATGGCGAAGGCGGGCGGCGTCGGCCTCGCCGTCGGCGTGCTGTCTGGCACCGGCACGCTCGAGACGCTGTCGCCGCTGGCCGACGTCGTGCTCGATTCGATCGCCGACCTGCCGGGCTTCCTCGCCGCGCAGAGCGCGGCGTGACGCCGGCTATGCCGGCCGCCTGAAACCGGTCGGCCGGCCATGGAGGCGGGCGATGCGCCCGACCGCATCGCGCAGGCTCTCGCGCACCACCATCATCGCGTGGCCGCTGGCGTGGATCACGGTCTCGCCGTCGAGCATGACGGCGACATGTCCCTTCCAGAACACCAGGTCGCCGCGCTCCAGCTCCGCGAGGTCGCCCCCCACGGCGAGTGGCCGGCCGAGCGCCTGCGCCTGCATGTCGGTGTCGCGCGGCGCGCCGCGGCCCGCCATGCGCAGGCCGAGCTGGACGAGGCCGGAGCAGTCGATGCCGAAGCCGCTCGCCCCACCCCAAAGATAGGGTGTGTGCTCCAGCGTCTCGGCGACGGCGACGTAGTCCTCCGCGGCCTCGCCGGCCGGCCTGAGATGCGCCGCGACCACCGCGCCGCCCGTGTCGAGGAGCGCGTAGGCTGTCCCGCGCGTCTCCGCTTCTCCGACGACGGTTAGCCGGCTTCCGAGCGAGAGCGCCGCGGTGGTGGGCCGCTTCATGTCGGGCTCGCCATAGACGAAGGTGCGCGGCACGGCGACGACGTGAGTGGGCGCCGGGCCGGGCGCGGCGAGGCCGGAGGCCGATACGTAGCCGACGTAGCAATCGCGCGCCGCCTGCACCCAGGCATAGCCCCCTGCCTCGTCGAACACGGCCACCTCGTCGCCGAGGAGAAGCTGGGTGTCGAGGCCGGCAGCGGCGGAGGGCGCGTTGCGCATGTCGAGCACGGGCACGGCGACGCGGGCCGCTCGGCCCTCGGCGAAACGGGCGGCGTCGACCTGCCCCCGAAGCCGCATGTCGGCGAGGTCGGGGCGGAAGGCGTTCAGCCTGCGGTCAAGGCCCTTTGGCTCGGAAACGCTCACAGCGGCAGCTCCGCCGCCTTGGCGATGACGACGTCGCCGAACCGCTCGACGAACAGCGCGCCCTCGACCGTGCGCCGCACCAGCACGTTGCGGCGGTCGCTCTCGTCGCGGTGGCGCGAGACGAGCTTGAGCGCGCCCATCGTGTCGAGCGCCCTGGTTATCACCGGCTTGGTCACGGCGAGCTTCTCCGCCAGTCCGCGCACCGTGTGCGGCGGCGGGTCGAGATAGACGGTGAGCAGGATCGCCATCTGGCGCATGGTGAGGTCGTGCGAGGCGTCGCGCACCTCGGCAAGGGTAACCTGCTGCCAGAGCCTGAGCGACTGGCTGGGACGCATGAGGATTGCCATCCGCCGATCATGACGCCAATCCGTTTCGGTTCCGTTTCTTTTTCGCGCTCACCGGCCCGGGTAGCGGGCGGCAAGCACTTTCTCGATGGCGCGGATGCCCTGCGCCTCGCCGCCGACCGGGCAGTGCGGCCTCTCGACCGGGCACCAGCCGAACACGTCGAGATGCGCCCAGCTCTTCGCCCTGTCGACGAAACGGCGCAGGAACAGCGCCGCCGTCACCGCGCCGGCGAAGCCGTCCGAGGTGACGTTGTTGATGTCCGCGACCTTGGAGGCGAGCTTCCTGTCGTAGGGCGACCACAGCGGCATGCGCCACAGCGGATCGGCGACCGCGGCCGACGCGTCGGCGAGAGCGGCGGCGAGCGCCTCGTCGTCGGTGAAGAAAGGCGGCAGGTCCGGCCCCAGCGCCACCCTCGCCGCGCCGGTCAGCGTCGCCATGTCGATCAGCAGCTCCGGCTCCTCCTCGTCGGCCAGCGCCAGCGCGTCGGCCAGCACCAGCCGGCCCTCGGCGTCGGTGTTGCCGATCTCGACCGTCTGGCCCTTGCGGCTCGGCAGCACGTCGCCGGGCCGGAAGGCGTTGCCGGAGATCGCGTTCTCGACCGCCGGGATCAGCACGCGCAGGCGCACGTCGAGCCTCGCCCCCATGACGAGCGCGGCGAGGCCCAGCACGTTGGCGGCCCCGCCCATGTCCTTCTTCATCAGCAGCATGCCGGAGGCGGGCTTGATGTCGAGGCCGCCCGTGTCGAAGCACACGCCCTTGCCGACCAGCGTCACCTTCGGCGCGTCCTGCCGTCCCCAGGCGAGGTCGATCAGGCGCGGGGCACGCGCGGCGGCGCGGCCGACCGCGTGGATCATCGGGAAGTTGCTGGCCAGCAGCGCGTCGCCCGCGGTGACGCTCACCTGCGCGCCGTGGCTGGCGGCGAGGCCGCGCGTCGCCGTCTCCAGCGCGTCCGGCCCCATGTCGTTGGCCGGCGTGTTGATCAGGTCGCGCACCAGGAAGACCGCCTCGGCACGGCGGCGCACCGCCTCCGCGTCCACCCCTTCGGGCGCGGCGAAGGCGATGTCGCGGCCGTCCGCCTTGCGGTAGCGCGAGAAGGCGTAGCCGCCGAGAAGTAGGCCG
Source organism: Pseudomonadota bacterium (assembly GCA_023419995.1). GTDB lineage: Bacteria > Pseudomonadota > Alphaproteobacteria > Rhizobiales > Rhizobiaceae > Aerobium. Next base: position 2,889 of record JAEZXF010000484.1, read on the forward strand.
AGCGCGGCGAGCTCCGGCCTCGCCGGCGCCTCGGCAAAGCGCCACGGCCCTTCCGGCAG
>JAEZXF010000355.1 GCA_023419995.1 Pseudomonadota bacterium
TTTGCCGGAAAGGGCGGCGGCTTTTGCCGCGGCCCTTTTGGCGTGCTCTTTCAGAACTCGGCTTGCAGCGCGGCGACGATGCCGCGGACGCAGACGTCCAGCAGGATCTCGCCCTTCTCGCGCGACGCCCGCTTCGGCGACGAGAGCGTGCCGCTCGCCGGCGTCCAGTCGGGCTTGGGAGGGTAGACGTCGTAGGGCGGAAAGCTCGCCGGCTCGTGATCGACCGCGCGCTCGAGGTGGACCAGATGCGGGTGGAGCGCCAGCATCAGCGACGTCTCGAGAACGCCGCCATGCTCGATCTCCCAGCCCGGGAAGCCGTCGGGATAGAGCCTCGCGATCGTCTCCTTGTCGACGAAGTCCCAGTAGGACAGGACGACGATCTTCATCGTGTCGATCCCGTCCCAGCGCAGTTCCCGCAACGCGAGGTCGATGGCCTCGACGATGAACCACGAATTCTCGAAATGGCCGTTGACCAGGCAGATGTTGCGCACGCCGTGCCGCGCGAACTCCTTGATCACGTCGCGCAGCGCCGCGACCAGGGTGGCGCCGTCGAGGCTGGTGGTGCCGGGCAGGTGGTTGCCGCCGCCCGACTTCTGGTGGGACTTGTAGCCGTAGGTGAAGGGCGGGGCGACCAGCGCGCCGATCGCGCCCGCGGTGCGCCGCGCGAACTCCATGGGCAGCAGCACGTCGACATGCATGGGCATGTGGCATCCGTGCTGCTCCATCGAGCCGATCGGCACGAGGATCGGCACCGCGCCGTCTCGAACCCTGGCGTCGTAGTCGGGCCACGGCAGTTCGGCGGCGAACACGGTATCGGCTGGCATCGTCATCTCCCATTCCTGATGGTGGAACGGGCAGGATTGATGAGCGCACCGAGATATGAGAAATTTATAATCTTCATCCTCGCATGAGGAATCGAAATCCATGCGTAACATCACGAATTTCCAGACGGATCTGCTGCGCACCTTCGTTTCGGTGATCGACCTCGGCGCCTACACCAGGGCCGGCGAGGCGCTGGGGCGGACGCAGCCCGCCATCTCCCTTCAGATACGCCGGCTGGAGGAACTGGTCGGCGCGCCGATCATCCGGCAGGCCGGGCGGACGCTGCTCCTGACCAGCGAGGGCGAGATGCTCCTGAGCTACGCCCGCGAGATCCTGCGCCTCAACGACGAGGCGGCCTCCTACTTCAACCGCTCGAAGATCGCCGGCGTGATACGCGTCGGCCTGCCCAACGACTACGCGGTCGCGTTCCTGCAGGGGGTGATCACCGAATACACGCGCCAGCACCCGGAGATATCGCTCGAGCTGCATTGCGGATGGAGCGCCGAGATCCTCGACCGGCTGCGCGCCGACGAGCTCGATCTGGCGGTGGCGATGGTCAACAACGAGCGCGCGCAGTACCTTTCGCGCTCGTGGATAGAGCGTCCCATCTGGGCGGTGGCCGAGGGCGCGTCCTTCGATCCGGCTGCGAGCATTCCCCTTGCTGCCCATCCGGAGGGCTGCGCCTACCGGGCGCGGATGATCCAGGCGCTCGACAATGCGCGCATGCGCTGGCGCATCGCCTATACCGGCCCGGGCATCGGCGGCCTGCAGAACGCCGTGGTGAACGGCCTCGGGGTGAGCGCGCTGACGCGCTATACGATGCTTCCGGGCATGCGCATGCTCGACGAGAAGGACGGCTTCCCGCCGCTGACGGAGATACGCGTCGGCCTGTTCTACAAGCATCCGCGCCTGTCGGACGCCGGCATCCGGCTGGTCAATCACGTGATCGCGCGGCTGGACGAGGCCGGGACCACCCCGGACCGGACGCGGCGGCAGGTCGAGCTCGACCGGCAATAAGCGTCGCAAATGCAAAAATTATGATAATCAATTTTTCAAATGCAGCCGCTGTTCATACCCTTTCGAACGTCCAAAAAGAAAAGGGGAACTCCATGGCTATCGACGATACTGGTGCGAAGTCGCGAACCCGACGCGAAATCCTGAAGGGCGCAAGCATTCTCGGCGGCGGGGTGCTCTCGATGCCCTATCTCAGCCGCCTTGCCTTCGCGCAGCCGGTCGAGCTCAACATGCTCGCCTGGTACGGCCATGCCGAGCCGGATGTGGTGGCCGAGTTCGAGGCCGAGAACAACGTCCGGTTCAGGCCGAAATACTATACCGGCGGCGACAACATGCTGGGCCTGATTGCCCAGTCCCCGCCCGGAACCTTCGACGTCATCCTCTCCGACGCCGAATACGTGCAGCAGCTCAACGCGGCCGGCTACATCGAGGAGCTCGCGCCCGAGGACTATCCCTTCGACGACTATTTCCCCGAGTTCCAGAACTTCGCCGGCCACTGGCAGGACGGCAGGCTCTACTCGGTCTTCACCCGCTTCGGCTTCCTCGGCGTCGCCTACAACACCGATGCGCTCACCGAGAAGGAGGCGTCGACCTACAACGTCTACTGGGACGAGCGGTTCAAGGGCAAGGTCGGGCATTTCGACTGGCACCTGCCGAATCTCGGCCAGCTCAGCCTGCTGAACGGCAACGCCTCGCCCTACGACATCGACGACGCCGCATGGGCCGCGCTGCGCGAGCGCACGGGAACGCTGCGGCCGCAGATCGGCGGCTTCTTCGACTATGGCGGCACCTTCTCGTCGCTGCAGAACGGCCAGATGCTGGTCATGGCCGGCATCGGCGACTGGATCACCGGCGCGCTGGAGAGGGACGGCGCCAAGGTCCGCAGCGTGATCCCGGAGGAGGGCGGCCTGCAATGGACCGAGTCCTTCTCGATCGGCAAGGGCTCCGCCAAGGCCGATCTGGCGAAGAAATGGATCCAGTACATCACCTCCGCCAGGGGGCAGGTGAAGTCCGCTAACATGGCCGCCTATCCCGCGCTCATCCCGAACAGCAAGGGATGGGAGCTGCTGGCGCAGGAGACGCCCGAGGAAGCGAAGCGGCAGGGCATGCTCCTCACCGAGAGCAACGCCATGGACCTGATCCGCGCCGGGCGCATCAAGTTCCGGCAGCTGCCGGTCCAGCAGGACCTTGAGGACTGGAACGATTTCTGGTCCGACTACAAGGGCTAGTGACCGGGGAGGCGGATGCCGGGTCGTCCGCCTCGTCCTTCCTGACAGCGAGCGCCGCGGAACGCCCTTCGTTTCCGCTGACGGAGTATGCCGCCATGCGCAAGACGATCACGCTCTACGGTATGACGTTCTCGTTGCCGATGCTGGTGTGGCAGGCGGTGTTCTTCCTCGCGCCGCTGCTGTTCCTGATCGCGCTCAGCTTCTGGTCGGTCCGGAACTTCCGGATAGAGCCGGATTTCAACCCCGACAACTGGACGAGGATGCTCGGCCGCGAGATCTTCTGGAGCGCCTATTTCAGGACGCTGCTGCTGTCCGCCTCGGCTGCCGCCCTCACCAGCGCGCTCGCCTTTCCCTGCGCCTACGCCATCGCCTTCAAGCTGTCGGAGACCGCCCGCCGCTGGGCGATATTCCTCATGGTGATACCCTTCTTCACCAGCTATCTGGTGCGTGTCTATTCGTGGCAGATCTTCCTGTCGGACAACGGCATCATCAACGCGCTGCTGGCGCAGGCGGGGTTCGGCCCGCTCGGCATGCTCAATTCCGTCTTCGGGCTGATGATCGGCTATCTCACGCTCTGCTTCCCGCTGGTCGTGCTACTGCAGCTTTTCAGCCTGCTGTTCGTCGACCGCACGCTGATCGAGGCGGCGCACAACCTGCATTGCGGGCGGCTGCGCACGGTGTTCGAGGTCGTCGTGCCGTCGGCAAAGGTCGGCCTCGTGATCGCGGCCCTGTTCTGCTTCATCCTCACCTTCGGCGATTTCGTCAGCCCGCTCTATCTGGGCGGCGGCAATCCGCCGACCCTGTCGATCCTGATCACCGACACGACCAAGTCCGGCCAGCAGTGGCCGCGGGCCGCCGTGGTCGCCCTGGTGATGATCGCGACCCTGCTTTGCGTGGCGTTCGCCGCGGTGAGCTATGCCTACCGGGAGCGCGGGCGATGAACGAATTCAACCGCAATCCGCTGATCGACTGGGCGCTGCGGCTCTACGTCGTGCTCGCGTTCGGCTTCGTCTTCGCGCCGATCGCCGCGAGCTTCGTGTTCTCCCTCAACGTCGACCGCTTCCCCTCGCTGCCGCTCGGCGGCTTCTCCACCGTCTGGTACGAAGCGGTCTACAACGACCCGCTGATCTGGGAAGGCCTGCGCAACACGCTCGTCGCCGGCGTCGTCGTCTCGGTGCTGGCGACGGCGATCGGCTTCGGCGCCGCCTACACCGATTTCCGCTACAGGTTCCTCGGCAAGTCCTTCTACGTGGCGCTCGCCCTGCTGCCGCCGACCATCCCGGTCGTCATCCTGGGCCTGGCCATGCTGGCGTTCCTGTCCAATGTCGGCCTGTCGGGCGAGCTGCACGCGGTCATCATCGCCCATGTGGTGATGTGCGCTCCGTTCGCCATGGCGATCATCCGCCTTCGGCTGTCGCAGATGGACCCGTCGCTGGAAGCCGCGGCGTGGAACCTCGGGGCCTCGGAATGGAAGGCGATGCGCCACGTCATCCTGCCTTTCTGCCGGCCCGCGATCTTCGCCGCGCTGTTCATCACCATGGCGGTGTCGTTCGACGAGTTCGCGGTCGCCTGGTTCGTGTCCGGGCTGAACGAGACGCTGCCGGTGAAGGTGCTCGGCTTCCTGCAGGGGCAGGTCAGCCCCCGCATCAACGTCATCGGCACCTTCGTCTTCCTCACCTCGATGACGCTGGTCATCGTCGCCCAGCTTCTCCTGATGAAACGCAGCGCCGCCCCGAAGGCGGACGCAAGAGCGGAGTGATGCGCATGTCCGGTGAAGCACTCGTCGTCTTCGACGGCGTGATCAAGAGGTTCGGCGAGTTCGTCGCCGTCGAGCGGCTGAACCTCGACATCCGCAAGGGCGAGTTCCTCGCCATCATGGGCTCCAGCGGCTGCGGCAAGACCACCACGCTCAGGATGCTGGCCGGCCTCGAAGCCCCCAGCGAAGGCGAGATCCGGCTGGCGGGCAGGCGGATCAACGACCTGCCGACGTGGAAGCGCGACACGCCGATGGTCTGGCAGAGCCTGGCGCTGTTCCCGTTCCTCACCGTGCGCGAGAACGTGGAGTTCGGCCTGCGCATGCGCGGGATCGACAAGGCGGAGCGCAGCCGGCGGGTCGACACCTGGCTGGAGCGGATGCAGATCGCCGAGTTCGCGCAGCGCAACGTCGCCCACCTTTCCGGGGGGCAGCGCCAGCGCGTCGCGCTCGCCCGCTCCCTCGTCACCGAGCCGGAGATCCTGCTACTCGACGAGCCTTTGTCCGCCCTGGACGCGCATCTCAAGGTGCGGATGCAGACGGTGCTGTCGAACCTGCAGAGGGAGCTCGGCATCACCTTCGTCTATGTCACGCACAGCCAGTCGGAAGCGTTCTCGATGGCCGACCGCGTCGTCATCATGAGCCGCGGGCGGATCGAGCAGATCGGCAGGCCGCAGGAGATTTACCGGGCTCCGCGGACACGGTTCGTCGCCGAGTTCCTCGGCTCGTCCAACATATTCGCCGGGCGTGTCTCCTCGCTCGAGGACGGCACCGTCCGGATAGCGACGCCCGCCGGCGAGTTCGGCGTCTCCCGCGGCACGTCCAAGCCCCTCGCCAGCGGCGACAGCGCCACCTTCGTGGTCTCCGACGATCACATGCAGCTCAGCAACCGGCAGCCCGCCGGCGGCAACGCGGTTCGCGCGTCCGTGGTCGGCGAGGAGTTCGTCGGCGCGACCGCCGTCATCCACCTCGAAGGCGCGGGAGGCATCGAGCTGAAGGCCCAGAAGAGCCATGCCGAGATCGCGCAGCTCGACCTGACGCCCGGCGCCGACATATGGGTGTCGTGGCAGATGGAAGCGGGACACATCCTGCCGGGCGAGTAACCACCGCGCCCGCCTAGCCGGGGCTGCGGAAAGCCGCCGGCGTCATGCCGCGGCGCTCCCGGAACGCCCGGATGAAGTGGGAGGAATCGCAGAAGCCGGTCGAGGTCGCGATCTCCGTCACCGACTGCGGCGTGTGCCGGAGCAGGAACTCGGCGTATTCGAGCCGCATGATCTTGCAGGCCAGCGTCGGCGCCATGCCGATCGTGCGCTGGAAATGGCGCTCGAGGCGCCGCCGGCTGACGCCGAGCCGGCGGGCAAGCTCGGCCACCGGCAGGGGCGTGTCGATGTGCTGCTGCATGATCAGCAGCGCGCGCCGGACCATCGCGTCGTCCGTGGTCAGATCGAGCGGAATGCCGGGCTGGGGCTTCTCCGCGCGCAGGGCGTCGTCGATGATCATGATGTGCAGGCTCTTGCGCGCCTGCGCGCGCCCGACATGCCTGTCGACCAGATAGGCGGCCAGATGCGCCGAGCTCGCGCCGCCGGAACAGGTGAGCCGGTCGCGGTCGACGATGAAGATCTGGTCCGAGACCGGCCGCAGGCCGTCGAACTGCTCCAGGAAGTCGGCATGGTGGAACCAGCTCACGCAGCAGCGGTAGCCGTCCATCAGCCCGGCCCTGTGCAGGATGAAGGCGCCGGTGCAGACGCCGACGAGCGGCACCTTCAGCGCCGCCGCGCGCTGCAGATAGCGCGTGTATTCGGGGCTGAGATTGGGGATCTCGTCGATCAGGCCGCCGACCACGACGATGTAGTCGAACTTCCCCGGGTCGCCGAGCCGCTCGCCGGGCTGGACCGTCACCCCGCAGCTCGATGCCATCGGGCTCATCGTGTCGGACAACACGCTCCACTCGCACAGGATCGGCCTGCTGCGGTCGCCCTCGTCGGCGGCCAGCCGCAGCACGTCGACGAAGTTGGCGAAGGCGCAGAGCGTGAAGCGCCGCGCGAGGATGAAGCCGACGGACAGCCTCGGCGCCGCCTTCCGTATCCGGATCTGTCCTGCGCTGACATGCGTGTCCATCGGTTCCCCTTCGGCGAAGTGTCGCTCAGGTAATATCGAACTGACGCATCCGTTCTGTCCAGAGGGCAGGGCCGGTTCTAGTAGTCCACGAACGATCAATTCGTGGGTGAAGCCATGACCCGTTTCTCGTTCGCCTCGCTTCTGATGAACGCCGCGACCGGCCACCGGAACTGGGAGCCGCAATGGCCCGACAGCCAGCCCAAGGCCGAATACGACGTGGTCGTCGTCGGCGCCGGCGGACACGGCCTCGGCGCGGCCTATTATCTGGCGAAGGAGCACGGCATCACCAATGTCGCGGTCATCGACAAGGGCTGGCTCGGCGGCGGCAACACCGGCCGCAACACCACCATCATCCGCTCCAACTACCTCTATGACGAGAGCGCGCGGCTCTACGACCACGCGGTCGACCTGTGGGAAGGGCTGTCGCAGGAGCTGAACTACAACGTCATGTACTCGCGCCGCGGCGTGATGATGCTGGCCCACACCGTGCACGACGTGCAGAGCTTCAAGCGCCACATCCACGCCAACCGGCTGAACGGCGTCGACAACCGCTGGCTGACGAAGGAAGAGGCCAAGGCCTACTGCCCGCCGCTCGATATCTCGCCGACCGCGCGCTATCCGGTGATGGGTGCGGCGTTGCAGGAGCGCGCCGGCACCGCGCGCCACGACGCCGTCGCTTGGGGCTATGCGCGGGCGGCCGCCGCGCGCGGCGGCGACATCATCCAGAACTGCCCGGTGACGGCGATCCGCCGCAATGCCGACGGCACGGTCGCCGGCGTCGAGACGGCGCGGGGCTTCATCAGGGCGAAGAAGGTCGCCGTCTCCGCCGCCGGTCACACCTCCGTCGTCATGGACAGCGCGGGCGTGCGGCTGCCGCTCGAAAGCTACCCGCTCCAGGCGCTGGTGTCGGAGCCGGTCAAGCCGGTCTTCCCCTGCGTGGTGATGTCGAACGCGGTCCACGCCTATATCAGCCAGTCCGACAAGGGCGAGCTGGTGATCGGCTCCGGCACCGACCAGTACACGTCCTATTCGCAGCGCGGCGGCCTGCCGCTGATCGAGCACACCATCGCCGCCATCGTCGAGATCTTCCCGATCTTCAACCGCATGCGCATGCTGCGCAAATGGGGCGGCATCGTCGATGTCACCCCCGACCGCTCCGCGATCCTCGGCAAGACGCCGGTTCCGGGGCTTTACGTCAATTGCGGCTGGGGCACCGGCGGCTTCAAGGCGACGCCCGGTGCGGCGCACACCTTCGCCTGGACCATCGCCAGGGACGAACCGCACCCGATCAACGCGCCGTTCACGCTCGAACGCTTCCGCACCGGCCGGCTGATCGACGAGGCCGCCGCCGCCGCCGTGGCGCACTGAGGATCACGTCATGCTTCTTATCCATTGCCCGTACTGCAATGAGACGCTGCCGGAGGCGGAGTTCACCTATGCCGGGCAGGCGCATGTCGCGCGCGCCGCCGACCCCTCGTCGCAGACCGACGAGGAATGGGAGGCGTTCCTGTTCATTCGCGACAACGCGAAGGGACCGCATTACGAGCGCTGGCGGCACTTCCACGGCTGCGGCCGCTTCTTCAACGCCGTGCGCGACACGGTCAGCGACCGCTTTCTTGCGACCTACAAGGCGGGCGAGGCGCGGCCCGACCTCGCCTCGCTGCCGGCTGCATCCGGGGAGGTGCTGAAATGAGCCGCTATCGCGTTCCGGGCCGCGGCCGGGTCGACACCGCGCGCGCCGTCTCCTTCACCTTCGACGGCCGGACCTATAAGGGCGCGGCGGGCGATACGGTCGCGTCGGCGCTGCTCGCCAACGGCGTCCACCTGATGGGCCGCTCGTTCAAGTACCACCGCCCGCGCGGGACCATCACTGCCGGCTCCGAGGAGCCCAACGCGCTGATCGGCACCCGCCGCGGCCCTGGCCGCTTCGAGCCCAACACCCGCGCCACGGTGCAGGAGATCTGGAACGGGCTCGAGGCCACCTCGCAGAACCGCTATCCGAGCCTGAAGTTCGACGTCGGCGCCGTCAACGACGCGGCCTACATGCTGTTCTCGGCCGGCTTCTACTACAAGACCTTCATGTGGCCGAAGAGCTTCTGGAACAAGGTCTACGAGCCCTTCATCCGCGCCGCCGCCGGCCTCGGCATCTCGCCGCGCGAGAAGGACCCCGATGCCTACGCCTCGCGCTACCTGCATTGCGACGTGCTGGTCGTCGGTGCTGGCCCCGCCGGCCTCGCCGCGGCGCGCGCGGCGGCCGTCGACGGGCTGAAGGTCGTCGTCGTCGACGAGAACGCGGAAGCCGGCGGCACGCTGCTTTCCGAGCCGCAGGCGCTGATCTCCGGCCGCCCGGCCTGGGACTGGCTGGAGGACGAACTCGCGGCGCTGAAGGCGCTCGGCGTCACCGTCATGACCCGCACCACGGCCATCGCCTATTACCACCAGAACATGATCGGTCTCGCCGAGCGGCTGACCGACCATCTGGAAACCCTTCCCGCCGACATGCCGCGCGAGCGGCTGTGGCGGGTGCGGGCGCGCCGCGTCGTGCTGGCGCAGGGCGCGCTGGAAAAGCCGCTGGTGTTCCACGGCAACGACCGGCCGGGCGTCATGCTGGCGGGCGCCGCGCAGACCTATTTGAATCGCTACGGCGTCAAGGTCGGCGACCGGCCGGTCGCCGTCACCAACCACGACAGCGCCTGGCATGCCGCCTTCGACCTTCAGAGCGCCGGCGCGCGCATTCAGGCGATCGTCGATACCCGCGCAAATGTCCGCGAGGCGCTGGCGAACGAGGCGCGGGCGCTCGGCATCCCGGTCCTGCTGTCGCACACCGTGACGGCGACCTCGGGGCGGCTGCGCGTCGCCTCGATCCGTGTCAACCCGGTCGAGGGCGGCAGGGTCGGTGCGGGGCGGGCGATCGCCTGCGACGCGGTGCTGATGTCGGGTGGCTGGACGCCGTCGCTGCATCTGTTCTCGCACACGCAGGGCAAGCTCGCCTGGGACGAGGAGCGCGCCACTTTCCTTCCGGCGCGGACAAACGAGGATTGTGCCATCGCCGGGGCCGGGCGCGGCCTGTGGGGCATCGAGGCGGCGCTGAGGGACGGCGCGGAGCGCGGCCGCGAAGCGGCGGAAGCGCTCGGCAAGAAGGGCGCGTCGGCGAGCCACGCGGTCGAGCACGATCGCCCCGGAACCGGCGTCTCGCACACCGAGCTGCCCACCGACCGCAATCCCGGCAGGGCCAAGGCCTTCGTCGACTACCAGAACGACGTCACCGCCAAGGACCTGCGGCTGGCCGTGCGCGAGGGCATGCGCTCGATCGAGCACGTCAAGCGCTACACCACCAACGGCATGGCGACCGACCAGGGCAAGATGTCGAACGTCAACGGCCTGAACATCGCCGCCGACGCGCTCGGCAAGCCGACGCCGCAAGTCGGGCTGACCACCTTCCGCCCACCCTATACGCCGACTACCTTCGGTGCCTTCGCCGGCTACCACCGCGGCGACCATTTCGAGGTCACGCGCAGGACGCGGATCGATGCGTGGGCCGAGGCGCACGGCGCGGCGTTCGAGCCGGTCGGCCAGTGGCGCAGGGCGTGGTACTTCCCGAAGCCCGGCGAGGACATGGACGCCGCCGTCGCGCGCGAATGCCGCGCGGTGCGGGAGAGCGTCGGCATCTTCGACGCCTCGACGCTCGGCAAGATCGAGGTCGTCGGCCCCGATGCGGTCGAGTTCATGAACCGCATGTACACCAACCCGTGGACCAAGCTCGCGCCCGGGCGCTGCCGCTACGGCCTGCTGCTCGGCGACGACGGTTTCATCCGCGACGACGGCGTCATCGGCCGCATGGCCGAGGACCGCTTCCACGTCACCACCACCACCGGGGGTGCTGCGCGGGTGATGAACATGATGGAGGACTACCTCCAGACCGAGTGGCCCGAGCTGAAGGTGTGGCTGACCTCGACCACCGAGCAGTGGTCGACCGTGGCGCTGAACGGCCCGAACGCGGCGAAGCTGCTCGCGCCGCTGGTCGAGGGCGTCGAGCTGACCGAGGACGCCTTCCCGCACATGTCGTGCGTGGAATGCACGGTGGCCGGCATGCCGGCGCGCCTGTTCCGCGTCAGCTTCACCGGCGAGACCGGATTCGAGGTCAACGTGCCCGCGCCGCTCGGCCACCGGCTGTGGGAGATCCTGTGGGAGGCCGGCCAGCCATACGGCATCGTCGCCTACGGCACCGAGGCCATGCACGTCCTGCGCGCCGAGAAGGGCTACATCATCGTCGGCCAGGACACCGACGGCACGGTCACGCCCTACGATGCCGGCATGGGCTGGGCCGTGGGCAAGGCCAAGCCGGACTTCGTCGGCAAGCGCGGCCTCGCCCGCCCGGACCTCGTCGCGAAGAACCGCAGGCACCTGGTCGGGTTGCTGACCGAGGACGGCTCGAAGCTGGAGGAGGGGGCGCAGATCGTCTTCGACCCGAAGCAGCCGGTGCCGATGACGATGGTGGGGCACGTCACCTCCTCCTATCGCTCCGACGCGATGGGCCGGCCGATCGCGCTGGCGCTGGTCGAGGGCGGGCACGAGCGGATGGGCGAGACCGTCCATATCCCGATGCCAGACCGCACCATTGCCGCCACGATCACCGGGACCGTGTTCGTCGATCCCGAAAACGCCCGCCTGAAGATCTGACCCCGGAGGCGATGATGAGCATCGAGATTTCTTCACTGATCCCCGGCGTCGTGGCCGAGACGGCCGCCGCGCGGGTCGGCGTCCTCGCCGCGCCGGGGCGGCTGTCGCTTCGCGCCCGCGGGGACCTCGCCGCGCTCGACAAGGCGCTCGGCCTTGCCCTGCCGGATCGCATCGGCAAGCGCGCCGAAGCCGGCGGGATCGAGGCAATCCGGCTCGGGCCGGACGAATGGACGATCCTTGCCCCGGCTGACGCAGTTGCCGGACTGGCTGCCGCCTGCGCCGCCGTCTATGGCGAGCACCCGCACAGCCTCGTCGACATTTCCGGGCGCGAGGTCACGCTTTCGATCGACGGGCCGAGGGCGGCGGAGCTGCTGACGCTCGGCTGCCCGCGCGACATCGAGACGATCGCGCTCGGCGAAGGCCGCAGGACGGTCTTCGACGGGGCGACGGTCGTGCTGTGGCGCGACGCGCCGGATCGCTTCCGCATGGATGTCTGGAACAGCTTCGCGGCCCATGTCGCGCATCTGCTCGAAACCGGCTGCAGGGAACTTGCCGCCGAACACGCCTGACCGCCGAAAGGACCGTCCCCATGCCCGACAGTTTCCCCAGGACCACGGTGTCCGACCCAGTGATCGCCGCTGCCATCGCGCAGGAACTCGACCGCCAGAAGACCCAGATCGAGCTGATCGCCTCGGAGAACATCGTCTCCGCCGACGTGCTGGCCGCGCAGGGGTCGGTGCTGACCAACAAGTATGCCGAGGGCTATCCCGGCAAGCGCTACTACGGCGGCTGCGAGTTCGTGGACAAGGTGGAGGAGGTGGCGATCGACCGGCTGAAGCGGCTCTTCGGCGCGGAATTCGCCAACGTGCAGCCGCATTCGGGCGCGCAGGCCAACCAGGCGGTGCTGCTGGCGCTGCTCCAGCCGGGCGACCGCATCATGGGCCTGTCGCTGGCGCATGGCGGCCACCTGACGCACGGCTCACCGGTGACGATGTCGGGCAAGTGGTTCGACGTGGTCTCCTACGAGGTCGATCCCGATACCCACCTGATCGACATGGACAAGGTGCGCGAGAAGGCGCTGGAGACGAAGCCGAAGCTGATCATCGCCGGCGCCTCGGCCTATCCGCGCCGGATCGACTTCGCCGGGTTCCGCAGGATCGCCGACGAGGTCGGCGCGTATCTGATGGTCGACATGGCCCATTACGCCGGGTTGGTCGCGGGCGGGGCCTATCCGAACCCGGTGCCGCATGCCCACGTCACCACCTCGACCACCCACAAGACGCTGCGCGGCCCGCGCGGCGGCGTCATCCTCACCAACGACGCGGACCTGGCCAAGAAGCTGAACTCCGCCGTCTTCCCCGGCAACCAGGGCGGACCGCTGATGCATGTCATCGCCGCCAAGGCCGTCGCCTTCGGCGAGGCGCTGCAGCCGGAGTTCAGGGACTATGCACGCCGGGTCGTCGCCAATGCGCAGGCGCTGGCGAACGTGCTGAACGAGGGCGGCCTCGGCATCGTCTCGGGCGGTACCGACAGCCACATCGTCCTCGTCGACCTGCGCCCCAAGGGCGTCACCGGCAAGGTCGCCGAGATCGTGCTGGAGCGCGCCGGCCTGACCTGCAACAAGAACGCCATCCCCAACGATCCGGAGAAGCCGTTCGTGACCTCCGGCATCCGGCTCGGCAGCTCGGCGGGCACGACGCGCGGCTTCGGCGAGGCCGAGTTCGAGAAGGTCGGCGCCCTGATCCTGCGCGTCCTCGACGCCCTGTCGCAGGCTCCGGACGGCGACGCGGCGGTGGAGGCCGAGGTGCGCGGCGAGGTGCGGGCGCTGTGCGAGGCCTTTCCGATCTACGGATCGTGAAAAATGTTCCTGTCGGTCTTCGACATCTTCAAGATCGGCATCGGCCCGTCGTCGTCCCATACGATGGGGCCGATGGTCGCCGCTTCGCGGTTCCTCGGCGATCTTCGCGGCGGCGTCGACAAGATCCCCGGGGCCGGCGAGCTGTTCCGGCTGGGGGCGAGCCTGCACGGCTCGCTCGCCTTCACGGGAAAGGGGGATGCGACGGACCGGGCCGTGATCCTCGGGCTCTGCGGCCTGCTGCCCGAGACGCTCGATCCCGACCGGGCGGAGGAGATCGAGGCGCGGGTGCGCGAGGGCGGCCTGGTCGAGCCCGAAGGGCTGCCGGCGCTGCGCTTCGACCCCGACAGGGATCTGGTCTTCGACTACGGCCCGCCCCTGCCTGGCCATCCCAACGGGCTGGTCCTGAAGGCCTACGACCGGGCGGGAAACACCTGGCACCAGCAGACCTACTATTCGACCGGCGGCGGCTTCGTGGTGACGGAAGCGGAGCTGGGCGCGCCTGCCGATGCCGGCCCGGCCGGCGGGCGGCCGGCCGTGCCCTATCCCTTCCGCAATGCCGGGGAAATGCTGCGGATGGGGCGCGCCTCGGGAAAGTCGATCGCCCGGATGAAGCGGACGAACGAGGAGGCGATCCACGGGGCGGATCTCGACGCCCGGCTTGACCGGGTGTGGGAGGTCATGGACGGCTGCATCCGGCGCGGCCTCACCCGGGAGGGCATCCTGCCGGGCGGGCTGAAGGTGAGGCGCAGGGCGAAGGCCATTCACGACCAGTTGCAGGCCGAGCGCGGCCGGAATCTCAGCCAGCCGCACCAGGCCAACGACTGGATGAGCGTCTACGCCATGGCGGTGAACGAGGAGAACGCCGCCGGCGGGCGCGTGGTGACCTCGCCCACCAACGGCGCGGCCGGCGTGGTGCCGGCGGTGGCGCGCTACTATCTCGACCATTGCGTCGGCGCGAAGCGCGAGGGGATCCGCGACCTGCTGCTCACCGCCGCCGCGATCGGCGGGCTGATCAAGCACAACGCGTCGATCTCGGGGGCCGAGGTCGGCTGCCAAGGCGAGGTCGGGTCGGCCTCGGCGATGGCGGCGGCCGGCCTCTGCGCCGTGCTCGGCGGGACCAACGAGCAGATCGAGAACGCGGCCGAAATCGCGCTCGAGCACCATCTCGGCATGACCTGCGACCCGGCCGCCGGCCTTGTGCAGGTGCCCTGCATCGAGAGGAACGCGCTCGGCGCGATCAAGGCGGTGTCGGCCGCGAGCTTGGCGCTGAGAGGCGACGGGACGCATTTCATGCCGCTCGACAACTGCATCAGGGTGATGCGCGAGACCGGCCGCGACATGGACGCGAAGTACAAGGAAACCTCGCAGGGCGGCATCGCCGTCAACCTGCCCGAGTGCTGATCGCGGGAAGGAGGGGACGTTGGTGACCTACGTGATGAAGGTGTCGTGCCCGGCGCGCATCGGGATCGTCGCGGCCGTCTCGGGATACCTGGCCCGTGCCGGATGCAACATCACCGACAGCTCGCAGTTCATCGACCACGAAACCGGCCGCTTCTTCATGCGGCTGGGCTTCGAGCCGGCGCCGGGACTGGAGCGCGAGGCACTGGCCGAGGGCTTTGCCCCGGTCGCGCGCGATTTCGACATGGACCACGAGATCCACGACCTGTCGCGGAAGACGAAGGTCGCGATCATGGTCTCGCGCTTCGGCCATTGCCTGAACGACCTTCTCTACCGCTCGCGCATCGGCGCGCTGCCGGTCGAGATCGTCGCGGTGATCTCCAATCATCTCGACTGCCGGAAGCCGGTGGTCAACGAGGACATCCCCTTCCACCACATCCCGGTCTCGCCCGAGGCCAAGCTCCGGGCCGAAGCCGGGATCCTCGGCGTGATCCAGGATTCCGGCGCGCAGCTCGTCGTCCTCGCGCGCTACATGCAGGTGCTGTCGGACCGGATGTGCAGCGAGATGTCGGGGCGCATCATCAACATCCACCATTCCTTCCTGCCCAGCTTCAAGGGGGCGAACCCCTACAAGCAGGCCTACGAGCGCGGCGTCCGCCTGATCGGGGCGACGGCGCACTACGTCACGGCCGATCTCGACGAAGGCCCGATCATCGAGCAGGACATCATCCGCGTCACTCACGCGCAGAGCGCGGCGGATTATGTCAGCCTCGGCCGCGACGTCGAAAGCCAGGTCCTGGCGCGCGCCGTCCATGCGCACATCCATCACCGCGTCTTCCTCAACGGCAACAAGACGGTGGTCTTCCCGGCCTCTCCCGGCGAATACGTCTCGGAGCGCATGGGCTGACAGGCGCGCGCCTAGCCTTGGCGAGGCTGGAAGCAGGGGACGGACCGGAATAGACTGAAGGCGACCGGGCGCAGAGGCCGAGGCGGCGTCCGGCGGGAGGATCCATCATGAGCGAGCCAGCCGCGATCACGCCGCGCGACGTCGAGGCGGCGGCCGCACGCATCGCCGGGCACGTGCTGCGCACGCCGCTGGTCGCGGCGCCGCGCCTTTCCGAGCTGACCGGCGCCGAGGTCCGCGTCAAGCACGAGAACATGCAGGCGACCGCCTCGTTCAAGGAGCGCGGCGCGGTCAACAAGCTCCTGTCGCTCGGCGGGGACGAGCGCCGGCGCGGCGTCATCGCCATGTCGGCGGGCAACCATGCCCAGGCCGTCGCCTACCACGCCCGGCGCTTCGGCGTGCCGGCGACCATCGTCATGCCGGAGACCACCCCGCTGGTGAAGGTCGAGAACACGCGCGCGCAGGGCGCCCGTGTCGTGCTCCACGGCGAAACGCTCTACGAATCCGCGCAGGAAGCGCGCGAGATCGCCGATGCCGAGCATCTGGTGTTCGTCCACCCCTATGACGACCCCGCGGTCATGGCCGGGCAGGGAACCGTGGCGCGGGAGATGCTGGCCGACGCGCCCGACCTCGACGTGCTGGTCATCCCGATCGGCGGCGGCGGGCTGATGGCCGGCAACGCGGTCGCGGCCCGGGCGATCAGGCCCGACATCGAGCTGGTCGGCGTCGAGGCCGCGCTCTACCCCTCCTTCCTCAACGCCCTCGACGGGCGGGACCGGCCGGTCGGCGGCCCGACCCTCGCCGAAGGCATCGCGGTCAAGACGGTGGGCGAGCTCACCCTGCCGGTCGTCCGGCGCCTCGTCAGCGACATCGTCGCGGTCGACGAGGCGCTGATCGAGCGGGCCGTCAACGCCTATGCCAGCCTGCACCACACGCTGGCCGAGGGCGCGGGCGCCGCCGGGCTGGCGGCGCTGCTGAAGGAACCCGGCCGCTATGCGGGGCGCAAGATCGGCCTGGTGGTGTCGGGCGGCAACATCGACACGCGCCTGCTCGCCGCCATCATGCTGCGCGAGCTGGAGCGCGACGGCCGCATCGTCTCCTTCCGGCTGACCACCAGCGACCGGCCGGGCCTGCTCGGCAAGGTGGCGGGCCTGCTCGGGGCCGAGGGCGCCAACATCCTGGAGGTGAGCCACAGCCGGCTCTTCCTCGACGTGCCGGCCAAGGGGGTGACGATCGACGTCACCGTCGAGACGCGGGGCGAGAGCCATTCGCGCGCCATCGAGGAGGCGCTGGCGCGCAGCGGCCTCGCCCCCCGCCGGATCCAGCCGCACGACATCGCCGAGCCGAAGACGTAAGTCCGCTCCGGGCCTGCCATCGCCGGAAGACGCTGCTCATGAGACGGGGCCGGGCGCCGCCCGCTTTCCCGGACGACCCCAAGGTGCCAGGCCGATGGGGCGGGTGGCCGGCCTGCAGGGCGACCGCGCATCGCCGTCGACGCGGAAGATATCGGGGAACTAGGCGACGTCGCGCCGGGAACCTGCCTCCTCATGCGGGTGGCCCCGATCCGGCCGGGCGTGGTCTGGCGCAGGCAGGCTCGAGCCGGACGCCGGCTCAGTCCGCGCCGGCCTTCGCCGGTCCCCTGCGCCAGGAATAGCGCGGGCCGGCGTCTTCCGCGCGGCCGGCCGGCTGGTAGCGATGGGCGATGCCGCCGAGGCGACCTTCCTCCAGCCGCCTGAGCGCCGTGGGGTTCGTCACCTCGAACTCGGTGAAGCCGGTGCGGATCATCAGCGGGATCTGGTCGATCAGCACGTCGCCGGCGGCGCGGATCGTGCCGCCATAGCCGTGCCGCGAGCGCAGGAGCGACGCCTTCGAGTAGCTGCGGCCGTCGCTGAAGGCGGGGAAGGCGAGCGAGATCAGCGCCAGATGCCCGAGGTCGGGAAGGATGGCGTCGAGGCCGTCGGCGGGCAGGAGATGCACGCCGGCGCGGCCGGCGCTCGCCGCCCGCGTCCCCGGATCGAGCTCGAGCCAGGCCGCCAAAGGCAGGATGGCCCGCCGGTTGCCGGCGAGCGCCTCGGCGCCGTCGGCGCGGGTCCATTCGTCCTCGCGAAACCCTTCCGGGGTCCAGAGCCGCGCGGCGGCGGGGGTGGCCGTGTCGTTCATCGCCGCGCTCACGCCGCCCGGGTTTCGCTGCCGTAGAGCGCCTGCCGGAACGGGTCGGGCCCGAGCCGGCGATAGGCGGCGAGGAAATCCTCGTCGCGCGCCTTGCGCAGCGCCAGATAGGTCTCGACGATCGTCTCGATCGCGTCTGTGATCTCCGCGGCCGAGAAGCCGCGGCCGATGATCTCGCCGATCGAGCTGTTCTCGTCGCCGGAGCCGCCGAGCGTCACCTGATAGAGTTCCTCGCCCTTCTTCTCGACGCCGAGAATGCCGATGTGGCCGACATGGTGATGGCCGCAGGCGTTGATGCAGCCGGAAATCTTGAGCTTCAGCTCGCCGATCTCCTCTTGCCGCTCGAGCGAGGCGAAGCGCTGCGAGATGTCCTGCGCCACCGAGATCGAGCGGGCATTGGCGAGCGCGCAGTAGTCGAGGCCGGGGCAGGCGATGATGTCGGTGATGAGGCCGGCATTGGCCGCCGCCAACCCCGCCGCGGCGAGGCGGTCGTATACGGCTTTGAGGTCGGCGCGGGCCACGTGCGGCAGGATGAGGTTCTGCTCGTGGCTGACGCGGATCTCGTCGAAGGCGAACGCCTCGGCGATGTCGGCCACCGCCTCCATCTGGGCGTCGCTGGCGTCGCCCGGCGCCTCGCCGGTGCCCTTGAGCGAGATCGTGACCGCGGCATAGTCGGGGTGGCGGTGGGTGGTGACGTTGCGGCGCAGCCACGCGGCGAAGCCGCGGCTGTCGAGCGCGCCTTCCCGCACCGCGGCCTCGCCCTCCGGCCGCGCCGGCAGGGCCGGCGGCGCGAAATAGGCGCGGATGGCGGCCACGTCCGCCTCGGGCAGCGTCAGGTCGCCGCCCTTCAGCGCCTCGAACTCGGCCTCGACCCAGCGCGTCAGCTCCTCGGTGC